>URWU01000061.1 GCA_900551585.1 uncultured Alphaproteobacteria bacterium
TTTTCAAAAAGCTTTCCCATGTAGCGCGAAATCTGATTGCCGCCGAAGATAATCACGCGTTCGACAGCCGGCTGCTCAATCCCGAAAGCATTGACGGTTTCTTCAATCTTATCGCTCGGGGTGAGCAGAAAGACCTCGTCTCCGGCTTCCAGAATATCATTTTTATAAGGAATAAAAACATTATTGCGACGGTTGATACAAACGACTTCGACCCGAATATCCGGTGCCACCTGCCCGAGATTCAACAAAGGAACCTGGATGAGCGGGCTTTCCTGCGGCATTTTGAAAGCGATGAGGTGCATTTTGCCTTCAAACAACGGCAAAACTTCTGAAGCGCCGGGGATTTTGAGCATTTGATAAATATATTTGCCAATCTCGATTTCAGGGGAAATAATCAAATCAATCGGGATATTCTTGTCATTATACAATGTTGCCCATAACGGCTCTAAAAAGTCTTGAGCGTCAATGCGGGCGATTTTGCGCGGAATGTTAAAAATGGAATGGGCAACCTCGCAGGCGACCATATTCACTTCATCAACATCAGTCACGGCAATCAACAATTGGGCATTTTTGGCATCGGCTTTTTCCAGAACTTCCGGGTGAGACGCAGAACCGAAAACCGGCAGAATGTCAAATTCCTGCGCCAGGTCATCAAGGCTTTTCTGATTATTGTCAATCACAATGATATCATTGTTACCTTTTATCAGGTAACTGACAATACTCCGGCCGACGCTGCCGGCACCACAGACAATAATCTTCATACTTTTCATCCTTTACCCCTGCTCTTGCAAACTGGCAAAATATCGGTCTATTTCGGCATAAGCTTCCGGAAAATTGTTGATTTTCACATAGTTTTCGCGGAATTTGCGGGCATCACGGCAGTTTTTGCAATACCAGCAGACATATTTGCGCGAAACAGATAAAGCCAGCTTTTCTCCATAATAAGCAGTCAATTCTTTAATATGGGTTAACAAGGCTGCTTTTACAACGCTTATCTGCGGGGCGACGGGTTCTGTCCCGTTTTCAAGATAGTCATGAATTTGAGCAATCAGCCAAGGAGCGCCCAAAGCGGCGCGGCCAACCATAACGGCGTCGACGCCGGTTTCGTCCATCATGCGTTTGGCGTCTTGCGGCGATGTGATATCTCCGTTGCCGATGACCGGGATTTTAACGGCTTCTTTGACCCGCGCAATTGTCTGCCAATCGGCCTCGCCGGAATAAAAATCGCTGCGGGTGCGCCCGTGAACCGTCAGATAAGAAGCGCCGCTGTCCTGACACATCTCAGCAAACTCAACAGCATTAACCGAATTGTTATCCCAGCCTTTGCGAAACTTGACACTGACAGGCAAATTCGTTGCCTTGGCTGCGGCCTCAATTATCGCGGCGGCACGCGGCAAATCTTTCATCAGATAAGAGCCTGAATTGTTATTGACAATCTTTTTGACCGGACAGCCCATATTGATATCAATTGAGCAGGCGCCAAGCTCTGCCGCCAGTTTGCAGGCATCGGTAAAAAGCTCAGGTTCACCGCCGACCAGCTGTACAACGACCGGATAAGCCTCATCCCGGACATCGGCAATCCGGTAGCTTTTGGGATTTTTACGCTGAATGGCATTAATGGCAACCATTTCCGAAACCATTTGTCCGCCTCCGAAACTTTTAACCAGTTTTCGCATTGGTTTGTCAGTAATTCCGGCCATCGGCGCCAAAAAAACTTTTGAATCAAAATTGAGTATTTTCATTAAATCCTGTAATCAAAACTGCGATTGTTTTTGTGCATAAATTCAATACGCATATCGGGCGTATTATTAATATTAAAGGTGTAATTATAAGCGTCGCTGGCATATTTGGTATCATGCATGGCAAAATTGGCGCCGCTCAGAAATAAAGGAGCCGCCGAAACCTCGGCACGGGCATTTTGTTTGTATATGCGCGTTATGCTGCGGGCATCCAGAGACAGATTGTTTTGCAGCTCTTCCATGAAAGAAACCGCACCCGCCTGTTCTGAATTATCATTATCGGCAACCAGCTCTTGCTCTTCATTTTCAAGCGCCTGATTTTGCTTATTCTGATATTGTTCAAGCTTTTCCTCGCTCTGCAGATTGGCTTTTATCTGGTGGATATTATACAAAGACGATGGTTCCAGATAAGAAAAAGCATAGTCCGTAAAACTGACATTATTGGTAACGGCCGAGGATTTAACAGCGTCGGGCTGATTATCCGGCAGGTTAAAGCCCTGCTCCGACTTTAATCCGATATTTTTGACGGATTTGTTTATCTGCGACGTTAAATCCGCATATAGCCCCGTCAATTTATCTGCTGTTAAACCGCTCATGTTTTATTCCGTTAATTCAGTTTATCCAAAGCTTTGGCCAAAATGTAATAAACCTTGCCGATATCAGCACCGGAAATGACCGACAGCAAAATAGCCGAACGCTCATTGGTGCGCGCTTTATTAATCAGCGTTTCAAATTCAGTCAAATAACGGGTTACCAAAGTTCTGAACTCGAGGTTTTTCTCAAATTGCTCGCGGATTGCCATTACCTGCTGTTTGGTCATGGTCTTGGACAGATAGCGAACAAAGGCAGCGCTGTCACCGTTATAATATTTCTTCCAGATTTCTTCTTCTGCGGCCGGATTAAAGATACGGTTGATGTCAACCGAAGCGGTTTCCAGCTTTTCAATAATATAAGAAGCGTCTTTGAGGAAGTTATCAACCTTGATGCCCTCATAGCGTTTTTCCAGCTCGCCGAGTTTGCTTTCCGCTTTTTGCGAGGTTTCAACCAGAACGCGAAGCTGCTTATTGACAACATCACTAAAGCCGATGGATTTTTTGATAATCTCGTCGCCTTTGGCCGAAAAGTCTGAAGTACTTTCATTCAAAACAGTCATGACATCGCCGACTTTCTTCAAAGTATCGTCACTGGCCGCAACCAAAACGCCGGATTGCTTGAGGAAGACCTCGCCCGAAGAACGGATTTCATTAGAAATACGCTCAGCATTGCTGGCGATTTCGGTCAAAGTTGCCCGCAGCTTGTTGCCCGAGTTTTCAAAATGGGTCGAACTCAGTTTGGTCGCCTCTTCCATCTGCATACTCAGAACTTTCAGGTTTTCACCCAGGCCTTTGACTTTGTCATAAGCCATATTTGCCCGGTTGGAGAGTTGGACCGATGTATCATTGAGAACGGTATTAAAGCATTCTACCAGCTGTTTGGTATCTTCAGAAATCTTAATCATCTTATCGCTCTGCGATGATATCAGATTATTAATTTCAAAGACGCCGCTGCTGGCTTCTGCCGTAACGGTATTGAAGTTGGCAATATAGCCTTCATAATCTTTCATCACATTGCCGATTTTGGCGCTGGAAGAATTGATATTGGCGTTCAAATCATCAACCAGCTGGCTCAAAGACATATTAACCTGTTCAACATCTTTGATTGAGTTTTTGGAAGATTTGTTAATATCTTCATTTACTTTCAGCAATCTGTCGCCCAAAACATTGAATTCATAAGCAATTTTAGCTGAAGTCTCAAAGATGTTGTCTGTGCTTTCTTTGAAGTTTTTGTTGATTTCGTTAACGCGCTGAGCAACTTCAGTCGATGTATCGGACAGATATTTATACTGCTGTGCCAAAGATGCCTCACCCAAACGTGTTTGGGCAGAAACCGTATTGACAATATCTGTCAGGGTCTCGCGCTGGTGTTCAAAGCTTTCTTTAATCAACTCAGACTGGCTCAAGGTTTTGACCAAGGCCTCGTCAATATTCTGGGCGTGAACATCCAGCATGGCCACCGTGTTTTTGCTCTCGCCGACCAAATTCTGATTGGCAAAATTAATCTTATCACAGTTTCCGAGGATTGAAGAAGTGAACTCATCAGAGCTGATTGTCAAATCTTTAACGGTATTATTAAAGATTTGGAAATTGTCGCGGAAAGTGTTGGAAATAAGCGCCAGTTTATCAGTAATTTCCTGAATAAACTTGCTGACGTCATTATTTTGAACCGTAATCGACTGATTGACCTCGGAAAGTTTATCAATCGATTTGACCGAGTTGGCAACAACGGCTTCAACACGCTTATTGACGTCTTCTTCCAGCAAGGTCATGCGGGCAAAGACTTTGTCGGCATTTTGTTCAATAACGGCAACTTGTTTCTTGAGGTTATTGCCCATATTGTCGGTGTTTTCGGTCAAACGGTCACAAATATTAAAGAATTCATTCTCTTGCTGTTTGAACAACAAATTGATATTCTCGGCTTTTTCATCAAGCAGCTGGACAACATCGGCCACATGTTTAACCGTTGTTTCGGCAACATTGCTGAGGGCTGTATTTTGTTCTTCAAACGAATTGGCCAATTTTTGGAACGTGTTGTCCGAATTGGTGGTGGCCACATTGATATTTGCAGCCTGTTTTTCCAAAGTTTCGGCAACCATGGCGCTGCGTTCAGCCACAAGCTGGGTTATTTTATCCATCTCCTGAGACTGATTGTTCAAAATGCCTTCCATACGGATAACCTTGCTCAGCGCCTGTTCCGCCGTATTATCAAAAATACCGGCCTGTTCATTTAAGCTGTGGTTAACCATCTGGGTTTTAGAAACCACATTGTTGCAAGCGTCCAAAGTCTCGCTCATCTGTTTTTTGAGCTGATCAACCGTTGATGAAGCCTCATGGCTCAAATAAGACGAAGCTCGGGTCAGTTCATCTATCTGATATTTCAAATCAGCTTTGATTTCTTCAATACGGTTGGCTGATTCGGTAATATTTTTTTGCTGCTGAGCCAGAGATGTTTCGCCGACTTTGCTTTGCGCCACAACCAGAGAAGTTGCTTCGGTCAAATTATCTGTATGCTTTTTAATAACTTCGCCGACATCGTCAAGTTTGACTTTTGCCAAATCGGCCTGCTCTTGCAGTGTTATTGTATTGCCGCCCAATTCCTGAATCAGCAGTTTGAGATTGAGGATGATTTCATCAGTAATCTTGTGGAGATTTTCATTATGTTTGTTGATGTCATCTGCCAAAGCACCGGCGCTGCCGATACTCTGCTCAGACAATGAACTCAGGCGCTCGGTACTCTGCTCGCCCTCGGTCACAATGCTGTCCATATGGCGGATAATCTCGGAGGCCTTATTTTCAACATTAGCAATGCCGGCATCAAGATTTCTTTCAACTTCTCTGATATTACCGTGGATTTTATCCGATACACCCTGCAACTGGTTGACCTGAACGGCAACGGTTTCTTCAATGAGGTTCGAGCGGGCAATAATTTTATCAACCTCACCGGCAACAAGCTTGCTGTGAGAGGTAAATTTATTGGTCAGATTTTCGGCAGATTCATCAATTTTGTTCAAATAGCTTTCGACAACTTCGGTCTGGCCGTTCAAAACTTCTTCAATTTTGCTGACGCCGCCGTCAATTTTATTATAAATATCATCGCAGACATTTACTGCGCTGCCGGCAACATTCTCCAGACGATTGGTCTGAGCGTCAAGCAATTCGGTCACGTTCATCACGCTTTTTGCCGCACGGTCACCAAAATCAACCAAAGACTGGGAAGCTTTAGCCATTTTGGAATTATTATCATCGGCAATGCTTTGCAGCAGCTGCGAAGAGGTTTTCAGCTCCTGAATATGGGGAACAATTTTGCCGAAAAGCTCATTACAATTATTTTCGAGACCGGCAACCGAACCTGAAAAATCGCTGATATAACCTTTGAAAGTTTCGGTCGAGTTTTGGGCACGGTTTGTCACATATTCAAAATTTTCAACCAGCGTTTTGACGCCGTCGGTCAACTCGACAATTGTATGGGAAGAATAATTGTCCAAGGTGTTGACCAGTTTGGCAAAATCATTCACACGGGCGCTGAGTTCTTTCTTGATAATCTCAGTCTGCTCGGTGGCATGACGGGTTACTTCATGGAGTTCGGCCACCTGGGAACGGATAGCGTCAGCCATGGCTTTGGCAGTGCTGGCACCGCCGTCTTCGGGATAAACAAGCTGGTTCATATAGGCGCGCAGAAACTTGGCTTCATTCTTAAAGCTCGAGCCACGGTCAATATAGGCCATAACCACCCAGATAATTGCCAAAGGAAGAGTGACGCCGGCCAAAAAACCGCCAAACTCGTCAGGCATCATCAAAAACAGGTTCGACCAGCCAAAAAATTGGGTAATATAGATTAAAACAATGATAAACCACAAAGCCGAGATACCAATCATCAGCTTTGTTAAATTATTAGTCAGCCAAGAAGCATTTTCCGGCTCGTCATTATAATTGATTTTGCTGTTCTCAGACATAAATCCCGGAAGCGCAGAATCCGCTTTCCGCAGGTTGTTATTATCAACTTGTTGATTTGACATAAATATATTTCCCTAAATATTTATTTTCCCCATAAATTCAGCCGTCAAAGACATTCCTTGCCTTCAACAACTGTCAGGAGTTTATAATATTTTTTAGGAATTTTAAAACATTAAAGTATTATCTTAGCACTTATCCACAAACGCAGGGCGTTTGATCCCCAAAATTTCATTAACAATCTGTTCGCGATGTTTACACAGTATTCTTTCGGCTTTTTGTTATACTGTGATGTCTAAACCAAAGCCTGCTCAAAACAAGCCGGAGATTTTGCCGTTTTCATCAACATCGACATTTTCGGCGGCCGGGTGTTTCGGCAAGCCGGGCATATCTAAAATATCACCGGCAAAAACAACGACAAACCCTGCTCCGGCAGACAAAGACACATCTCTGACCGGCAGAATATATCCCTGCGGCGCATTGAGCATTTTTTTATCATGTGAGATTGAGTTCTGGGTTTTGGCAATGCAAACCGACAGGCTGCCATAGCCGTTTTCTGTAAACTTTTGCAGCTTTTCTTCCGCTAAAGGTGAAAACTCAACCTTTTCCGCCCGATATATTTCGCGGGCAATTTTTAAGATTTTTTCTTGCAACGACAGGTTATCTTTATACAAATACTCAAAATCAGCCGCCTGAGCGCAGAGTTTAATAACTTCTTTGGCCAACTTGACGACACCGTCGCCGCCTTTGGCCCAACCGTCTGATAAAACAGCTTTAACACCTTGTTTGGCACACAAATTTTGCAGCAAATCGATTTCAGCGGCGCTGTCGCTCACAAAACGGTTGACGGCCACAACAACCGGTACGCCGAATTTTTGCATATTTTCAATATGAGTCTGCAGATTGGCAAAACCATTTTGTAAAGCAGGCAGATTTTCTACGCTCAAATTTTCTTTGGCCACACCGCCGTGCATTTTCAGGGCGCGGATTGTTGCCACAATAACAACTGCCTGAGGATGAATTTTTCCGTGACGGCATTTTATATCCATGAATTTTTCTGCGCCCAAATCAGCACCGAATCCAGCTTCCGTAACCACATAATCTGCCAATTTGAGCGCGGTTTTGGTGGCAAGAAGACTGTTGCAGCCATGGGCAATGTTTGCAAACGGACCGCCATGCACCAAAGCCGGTGTCTGTTCCAAAGTCTGGACCAGATTGGGTTTTATCGCGTCTTTTAAAACGGCGGCCATTGCGCCGACAACTTTTAATTCTCCGGCCAAAACATCCCGTCCGGAATAAGTTTGACCGATGATAATATTGGCAAGACGTTTTTTCAAATCGGGGATATTATGTGCCAGACACAAAATGGCCATAATCTCGCTGGCAACGGTTATGCAAAAATGCTGCTTGCGCTCAATGCCGTTGATTTTGGCGCCCTGCCCGATAGTCACTTTCCGCAGAACACGGTCGTTTAAGTCTACGCTGCGTTTCCAGCTGACGGCTTCCGGATTAATGTCCAGTTCGTTACCCCTGTCTCTTATACACATCTCCGAGCCCACGAGACGGAGCTACATCTCGT
>URWU01000062.1 GCA_900551585.1 uncultured Alphaproteobacteria bacterium
CGGCCGAAGCCCGCATTATTGTCGGCAAAATCGTTGAGGCGGCCACTGCCCGCGAAGCTGCCCGCAAAGCGCGTGAGTTAACCCGTCGCAAAGGTGTCTTGGATGTTGCTTCTCTGCCCGGCAAATTGGCTGATTGTCAGGAAAAAGATCCGGCTTTGTCCGAAGTCTTCATCGTCGAGGGAGATTCTGCGGGCGGTTCTGCCAAACAGGGACGTCACCGTAAAAATCAGGCGATTATGCCGTTGCGCGGTAAAATTTTGAACGTTGAGCGTGCCCGTTTTGATAAAATGCTCAATTCGGCAGAAATCGGCACCATCATCACCGCTTTGGGAACAGGTATCGGCCGTGATGATTTCAATCCCGACAAATGCCGCTATCATAAAATCATTCTCATGGCCGATGCCGATGTCGACGGTAGCCATATTCGCACCCTGCTGTTGACTTTCTTCTATCGCCAAATGCCCGAATTAATCGAGCGCGGTTATGTTTATATTGCCCAGCCGCCTTTGTATAAGATTAAGAAAGGCAACTCGATTATCTACATTAAAAACGAACGTGAAATGGAAGATTATCTGATTCGCGGCGGCTGTGATGATGCCGTTCTGACCCGCACCGGCGGTGAACAGATTATCGGCCCTGATTTGATAGATTTGGTTGAGCGCAACCGCAAAGCCAGCAGCCTGCTGTCCAATCTGAGTAAAAACATTCCCGAAAAAATCGTTGAACAAATGGCTATTTTCGGCTTGTTTGATGAAAAACTTTATAATGATATTCCTGCTTTAAAAGAAGAGCTGGATAAGCTGGTCAAACGCCTTGATAATCTCGAGGCTGAATACGACCGCGGCTGGCAGGCTGACGTTCTCGGCAACGGTTCAATCTGCTTCCACCGCACCTTGCGCGGTGTTAAGGAAGAATATCTGGTTGATAACACCATACTTGAGAGTCAGGAAGCCAAAACCCTGAACGAAATGTGCGCTCTTCTGCATGAAAACTTTGCCGAAGCCAGCCGCTTTGTTTCTAAAAACGGTATGGACAAGCAAATTACAGGTCCGGTTACTTTTGTTGAATCCGTTGTTGCTGCCGGTAAAAAAGGTATCAGCATGCAGCGCTATAAAGGACTGGGCGAGATGAACCCGGAACAATTGTGGGAAACTACCCTTGATCCGGAAGCCCGTTCTTTGCTGCAAGTTAAAATCGACCACATGGACGAGGCTGATGAAGTCTTTTCAACCCTGATGGGCGATGTTGTTGAACCGCGTAAAGAGTTCATTCAGGACAATGCCTTAAATGTTGTTAATCTGGATGTTTAAAATACGGTATAGTGAATGTTAAAGCAAAAGCCTCCTGATTGGAGGCTTTTTGTTTCTCCCTGAAACAAAATCTTTGATTTTCTTTGACAAATTGGTTTTTCAGAGTCACAACAATAGAGAAAATCAATTAATTTATATGCCTTATGAAAAAACTATTATTTTTCCTCTTTGTGAGTGTAACTTTTTGCTTAAATGCAAATGCTCAGTACTTTAGTCTTCCGCAGGGTGTCAGATTGAACGGAATTCAATATGATTACGGAAGTTATTATTTCCTTGGGACAAACTATGCGAATGCTTTCGTTTACTATGACGGACGCACAGAACCGGTTTATATGACATTGCCAAATACCAATGATTTGACGCGTTCTTTCAACAACAATGGAATAACGGTTAAAAGCATTTGGCCGGGCTGTTTGTATAATGTAGTCTGGTTTATTTCAACTTCGGCCGGCTACTATGTTTGTTATCCGGGTAATGGCATTGCAGCGTTAAATACGCCGATATTTGCCAAAATACGAAAAATTGATTCCTTAAAAGGAGCAACATCTTATAAATGGTATTAATGTTGCTCGCAAAAAGGTTCCAAAGTATACAACTTTGGAACCTTTTTTATAAACTGATCGGTTCTGCTGTTTGTTTGCGCTTGTAGGTTTGGGAATGATAGCGTTTGATAATCCACTCAACTGTGACGGCGTCATACTCCTCGGCGACGATTTCCGCAGCGCTGAGCTTTTCATCCAGATAAAGGTGCAATATTTTATCAAGCAGGGCATAAGGCGGCAGGCTGTCTTCGTCCTTTTGACCGGGCGAAAGTTCTGCGCTCGGAGCCCGGGAGATAACTTCCGGCGGCAGGACGGGATTGAGATTATTGCGCCATTTGGCCAATTCAAAAATCTCTGATTTATAGAGATTTGAAATCGGCGCAACACCGCCGCAGGTATCGCCATAGAGCGTACAATAGCCCATAGCCAGTTCCGATTTATTGCCGCAGGCCAAAACCAAATAACCGAACTGATTGGAAGCGGCCATCAGGGTTTTGCCGCGCTCGCGGGCTTGCAGATTTTCCAAAACAATATTTTTGGGTTTTGTTTTGAAGACTTGTGTTAGGAATTTTTTCTGCTCATCAATAATCGGCTGAATGTCAATTTCCTGATAATCAAGATGATTGAGTTCGGCAATATTGCGGGCAATTTGCAGGCTGAGGTCAGAGGTGTGGGTGGTTTTCATCATCCAGGCATGAACATGTTCGCCGCCGAGAGTGTCTGCGGCCAAAACCGCGCAAATAGCGGAATCCAAACCACCTGAAAGCCCGAGAATAACATCGCTGAAATTATATTTCCGGCAATAATCACGCAGGCCGGCGGTTAGCGTATCCCAGATTTTTTGCATTAGACAACTCCTTTTTTCGGTGATGACAAATCTTCTATAACGCCGTGAATAGCTTTAGGAACAAAATCATGCCAGCGTTTGTCACCGATTTTAATCATATCGCGCACCATGGAGCCGGATACATAGGGAAAACTATAGTCGACACGGTCTTCAATGACGATATTGGCAAAGTCTTTGCGAAACCATTGCGCGTCATAGGTGCTACCGGCGTAATAAACATCGGGACGGATAACATCCGGCATTGATTCTTTGAGAAAATCCAAAACAAAAGACGACCATTCGGTCGGATTATTGATATCGAATAAGCCGAGTATTTTTATGCGTGCATTTTCTTCGGCGCTGAACATGGCTTGGAGCATGGCTTTGCGCTGCGTGTAGCTATAGGGATTTCGTTCGGTTCCCTGTTCCTGAACAGAGCCCAAAATCAGGGTGATTTTTTCGCATTCGGAGAGCATGCGGCGGATGAGTTTTTCGTGTCCGATATGAGGCGGCTGGGCGCGCATGACGGCCAAACCGGATTGAAATTTTTTCTTTTCCATGCTTTCCCTCCTTTTATTGGCAAATTATAGGATTAACTATTGAATATTGCAAACACAATTTATATTGACTCATGAAAGCCGCTTGTTCTAAACTTAAACAAAAATTTTAGGAAACTTAATCAATGAACCGTCCTTTTCTTCCGCTGTTGTTCGCAATCCTTTTTTCTGCCGCTCCCGCTTATGCCGGAGAGTGGGAATATGACGCTTCCGGCTCTGTGACCGGATTATACGGCTATAGCGAACCGGACAGCAAATATACCAAGGAAAACAGCCGCAACCACGGCACCGGCGATGCCGATTTGAGCGTTTATGCCAAATATATTTTCAATAATGAATATGAGGCCGGGATTTATGCCGATTTGATGTTTGGCGTTGACCATGAGCTGGAAGATTATAACCAGGGCAAATGGGGTGAGGAAGTTTACGGTATCATGGACAGCCCGTACGGCCGCCTTATGCTCGGACAAACGCTGAACGTGGCGGCTCAGTTTCACAACGGCGCACCGTCAGTCGGGCCGCTCGGTATTGAAAACAGCGACATTGTCGATTTTATCGCCAACCCGAACTGGAAGCGCAAAAACCGCCACGCCCGTTTTGCAACTTTGAATACCACATACATCAATACGGACGGCGTTGCACCGAAAATCTCTTACATTTCGCCCGAATATTACAATACCATGCTCGGTTTGACTTATGTGCCCGAGACTTATAACCGCCGCGGCTTGGTCAACAAAGACGCCGCTTATTATGACAAGGGCGGTTATATTGTCAGCTTGTATAATCATCTGGATTTAGACTTTGTCGATGTGACAACGTCGCTGGGTTATGCCGATTTTGTTGATAATGATCAGGAATATTCGGCAAGTTTGAACCTGTCGCGCGGCAATTGGAGCCTTGGCGGCGGCTGGCGCAGAACCAATGCCGACGGCAAAAATCCGGTCAACCGCAGAGTTTCGGATAATACACCGGAATGGTTTGACGGATACCGCGACGGCGAAGCTTGGGATGTCGGCGTCGGTTATGAAATCGGACCTTACAAAGTCAGCTTGTCTTATTTCAAATCCAAGGCCGAAAAAAGCGCAAACAAAGATGAAATTGTCATGTTGTCCAACCAATATCAGGTTAATAAATACTTAGATGTTTATTTAAGCGCCGCCCATGTTGACTTTAGCGGTGCGAATGCTAACCTTGATGAAAATAATAAAGGTTATGCTTTCGTAACCGGTTTGAGTTTGAAGTTCTGAGAAAGTATTTATTGATGCCTAATATCTTATTTTTATCGTCTGATGAGGAATTTGCCGCCGATTTAAGCGAACAAATAAGCCTCTATGCCAAAGACTTTTCAATCCTCAGCCATGATGATGATGTGAGCCTGATTGATATGATTATTTTGGACGAGCAGCCCGATAAACTGACCGAAATCCGCGTCCACCACCCGCGCACACCGATTATTCTGCTGCAAAAATCCGGTGATGAAAGTGTTGATAATTCGGTTCTGAACAGCGTTGTTTTCAAACCTTTGTCTTTGGATAAACTCTTAAATCAGATAAAAGCCGGAATCAATCTGCTGGAAAATACCGAAGTCGGTTATTTGTCATTCAACCGCTATATTGTCCGGCCGATAAAAAAAGACATTTATAACGAGCGCAACAAAGAAGTGGTCAAACTGACCGAAAAAGAAGTGGCGGTGATAAAACATTTGTATAAATGCCGCGACCGCGTTGTTACCAAAAACGAACTGCTGCAGGAAGTCTGGGGTTATAGTCCTGATGTCAGCACCCACACGATTGAAACGCATATTTACCGTTTGCGCCAAAAAGTCGAGCATGAAAACCCCGAGGCACAGTTAATCCTGACCGAAGACGGCGGCTATCGTTTGAAGATGAACTAAAAGCTGTAATACAGGAATTTATTCCTTGAAAAGAGAATCAAGCAAAATGAAAAAAATATTGTTGAATTACAAAAGCAAATCGCTGCGTTGGAGCGAGAAATAGAAGAACTTAGCGACGAGTAAAATATACCGTATAAAAACAAGCCAGCCAAGGGAGTTGTATCATCGCAATTAATTGTGCAGCAATTCCCTCCGGCAGGTAAATTTTTACCAGAACAAACGGAAGATACAAAATTGTTGCGGCCACCATCCATTCAATATAGGAACTTCGAGTTCGCTTTAATAAATTTTTCGTGGTGAGATTTTCTTCGCAGATAACCATCGGGATAATTGTTGTGAATCGCGTAAGAAAATAAAAACCAATGAAATAAATCACAGCATAATTCATATAAAAAAAGTTTAATTTTTGCGCTGCTAAAACAATCAGAAAGAAACCTGCCGGAACAGCCAAACTAATTAAGGTAAATTTGCCCAACAACTTACCTGATTTTAACAAATGCAAATCTTTGGGACGTAATAAATACAAATAAAGATAAAAATTTGTATAAAGCCCAACTAAAAATAGGATTAATGGTTTAAAATAAGGAGAGATAGGGCTGATGTCTAATAAGAATAATGGCAAAATTGCCACCAATAATCTTTGCCAATTAGTAATCAACAAATGAAGTGTTTTTTCAATTATTGTAATCATTCTTCTTTATTCTTATTGAGAAACTTTTCAGACAGTTTGATGTTTAGGAAAATAATCATAAGCATGAAAAATGCTTTGAGGGGTTTAGTCTCAACTGTAACCACGGCAAAGAGTAATAGCATCAAAATTGGAAAATATCGATAAGTTTTTTTGATAATTTTTTTAAATCCTGCTTTGGTTTCTTTGGCTGTTAAGGTCAGTTTTATAAAAATGAGATTAACCAAAAACAAAACCGAGATTGCATTACCCCAAGCAACAAAGTCCATATATTTTTGCTTTGCTATATAATGTAAGAAAAGGTAATCAAACCATTCCTTAAAGTTCCAAAAGGAAAAAAACATAATTTCGGCTGGCAAAAATAAAATGAAATTGGTGACGAGGGTGGAGGGGATAACTAACAGTCCGTACAAAACTGCCAGATAAATCACCTCAAGATAAACATTAAAATTGTAGATATTGAGGTTGAAAGCACTTCGAAAAGTAAAAGCTGATAAAATCAGAAGAAGGGCAAAAGCGAAGATGTTATTATAAATTCCCGGGCAGGATTGATAAAGCCAAACCCACAAATAAAGGCTCAAAAATGACATTGCCGCCAATAGAATATTTTGTTTATTTTTAAACCTACTCATTATTCATCTGCTTTAGTTCTTTTCAATCTCAACCACGACCGGAACATGGTCGGACGGCCGTTCCCAGGCGCGGACACCACGTAACACGCGATAAGACTTAATGCGCTCTTTCAAATTGGGCGTTACCCAGATATGGTCCAGACGCCGTCCTTTGTCATTGGTCTGCCAGTTCGGATTGCGATAACTCCACCAGGAATAAATTTTTTCCGGCTCAGGGTGAAATTCGCGGGCAATATCAACAAAATTCAAAGACGCTTTCAGACGGTTCAGGCGCTCGACTTCAATCGGCGTATGCGAGATGATTTTGAGCATTTGCTTATGGCTCCAAACGTCATTTTCATAAGGCGCGACATTAAAATCACCGCACAGCAGCATTTTTTTATCTGCCAGCTCGGCACGGTGCTGCTCAAAATATTCCGCCATGTCATCCATAAAAGTCAGCTTATGGGCAAAAGACAGGTTTTCAATCGGGTCGGGAATATCGCCGCCGGCCGGAATATAGATATTGTTGATTTCGATATCATCAAAAACGCTTACTTTGATATGGCGGGCGTCTTTTTTGCCGACCCAGTCCATGCGGCAAGGATTTTCGAGGCCGCATTTGCCGAGAATGACAACGCCGTTGTAGCCGGGCATGCCGTAAAGGGCAATATTCTGATACCCCAGAGCCCGAACTTCGTCAAAAGGAAAATCTTCCTCTTTGGCTTTGACTTCCTGCAGGCAGATAATATCCGGATTTTCAAGCTCGGTCAGCTGTTTCAAAAGTTCCAGACGGATACGAATTGAATTCACATTCCAGGTCACAAGTTTAAATGTCGTCATCTATTTCTTATTCTTGTAGTTAAGCGGGCTTTTCTTGTCTTTTTTGAATTTGAACAAATTCTCGTCCAGACGACCGTCTTTGACCGTGTCATAAATCGAGACAGTTACTTCAACTGATTGCGGGTCAACGATTTTCCACTGTTTGAGCTCAAACGGGTCTTTTTCAAAAGTGAGGGTAATCGGGCTGATATCCGGCTTTTGCGGATATTCCAAAGTCACAATCATTGTGCCGCTGTCAGCATAAAAATCACTGATTTTAAGATTATGTCCGTCAATTTTCAGGTCATTGGCCAAAATTAAGGTTGCCGGAATGTCGTCATAATCAATATGGGTAACCTGATCGAGCTCTTTGTCGTTATAAACGATAAAACTGCCGTCGCCGACAATCAGAACCGACGTCGGGTCATTATATTCCATGCGGATTTTGTTGGGCTTGGCAATATAAATTTTTCCCTCGGCCGAACTGCCGTTGCTGGCGGTCTGCACAAAGGTTGCGGATAAGGTTTTAATATTGTTGAGATAGATGTCTCTTATACACATCTCCGAGCCCACGAGACG
>URWU01000063.1 GCA_900551585.1 uncultured Alphaproteobacteria bacterium
TGGTCATCGTACGGATGATATCTGGGTCTATGATTTCAGAACCAATACAAACCTGACCTTGGTGACAAATTCACTGAATTATAAACATTTGGAGGACTTTGTAAAATGTTATAATGCAGATAATCTTGCCAAACGCAAAGAGAGTGAGCGGTTTAAAAAGTTCACTTATGATGAGGTGATAAAAAGAGATAAGGTCAATTTAGATATTACTTGGATTAAAGATGCAAGCATGGAAGATTTGGATAATCTGCCCGAGCCGGAAGTTTTAGCTTCAGAAATAATTGAAAATATTGAAATAGCGTTGGATTCTTTTAAGTCAGTTATGAATTGCCTGTCAAAAGAAAGTGTTTGAACAAATCGCAAAAATCTCGTTCTGTGGCACAAATCAAAAATACTTATCGACAGTTGCAAATAATCCGGCCTGTTTCCACAATGAGCGGTTTCCAATAATGTATATACATTCCTTGGCGCGTGATACGGCAACATTAACCAAATTTGGTCGGCTCCCGGCCCAAGTTCTTGCTCCTTTTTGATCGGCATTCGGCGCTCCTAATACAAAAATAACGGCTTCTGCTTCTCGTCCCTGTACCGTATGGATTGTTCCGACATGGTCGTAAACCCAATTATTAATATCACAATCCCATTTATCAAAGATATGACTGCTTTTTATAAGGCTCCTTAAATTGTCAGCTACGACAACAAACGGTGTAATGATATATAAATCTGGCAATTCTTGGCATTGCTCCTTTAATTTTTGTAAGAGCTTCAAGACTTCACTTCCTTCTTCTGGGCACCATTTGTCATTAGATTTCCCTTTAACATCAATCCAGCAGGAATTTCCCAAGCACGATTTTATCACAGATTCTTTCGGAAATTTAGCTTGAACCATTTTGTTGGCATAAGCAATTTGATTGGAAATACCAAACATTGGTTCTGAGCAGCGGCGATGTACCAGTAAAGGCATGCCGACCGTTCTTTCTCCCGAGAAATCCTGAATATGCGTATAAAAACGGCTGTTGGCATCAGCCAAAGTTTGTACAGAGGCTGTTGGTGCATTATAAATATCAGGATTCACTCCAAAACTTTTACAAATATTGTCGGTTAAGTTCTGTGGAAGCGTCACTACCGGCTCAATTTGCAATGGATCCCCGACCACAACCGCTCTTTGAGTCCGCATGATCGCTCCCAATGCTGCCTGAGGAAGAGCTTGTCCTGCTTCATCAACAATCAACCAGCCAAGACTTTCCGGCGGCAAACTGCCAAACATACGATTAACCGAAGCAAAAGTCGTTGATATGCAGGGAATAATCAAAAATAAAGAAGTTCTTTACATTTGAATTCTTTTAAAAAAATCCTCAAAGAATCCCTAACATTAGCGATTTCTTTTTCTTCAATTCTTACTTTTGATGAATAGAAATCGAAGCCTTCACCAGTTTCTTTATTCTTTTTAATGACATCAGCGCAGTTTTGAAAGAAGAACAGTACAAACTTAACGATGAAATAAATTCTCTAACTCAAACTGACGAACACTTCTCTATAGCTCTGGGAACGGTGTTGTCGTTGGGGAGCAATGCTTATGATATCTTCTCGAGTTCGCAAGTCGAAACAAAAAGGGCTATTTTAAATATTGTACTTGCGAACCTTAAATTAGACGGTCAGAAATTTTCATATGACCTTAGAAAACCGTTCGATTGGGTGCAGTCTTTAAACAAAAAAACACCCTCCAAAAAGGAAGGTGTTGCAATTGGTGATCCCAACGAGAGTCGAACTCGTGTTACAGCCTTGAGAGGGCCGTGTCCTAGGCCACTAGACGATGGGACCATGCTGTTGATTTTTTTAGATTGGTGAACCGAAAGAGAGTCGAACTCGAGTTCCCATCCTCAAAAACAAGCTCTTAGATAATATATATTTGCCTAAGTTGCAAGTCTTTTTTTTGTTGGTACAATATTTTTAAGATTGATGTCGCGGCCGTTTTTGATTAACCTCAATTCCGGAGTTCAAAAAAACAGCGAGGAAACGATGTTAGACAATTTACGGCAAAAAATTCGCGATATTCCCGATTTTCCCAAAAAAGGGATAGTTTTCAAAGATATTACGACCCTCATCAAAGACGGCGCAGCTTTTCATGATGTTATCGATTATTTTTACGAACAATTCAAATCAGCCAAAATAGATTATGTCGTCGCTATTGAATCTCGCGGTTATATCTTCGGGGCGCCTTTGGCCTATAAACTCGGCGCCGGTTTGGTGATTGCCCGCAAGCCCGGAAAACTCCCCGCCGCTGTCGAACGCGTTGAATATGCGCTGGAATACGGAACCGATGCTCTGGAAATCCACAAAGACGCCATTGAAAAAGGCAAGCGCGTTTTGGTGATTGATGACCTGCTGGCCACCGGCGGAACAGTCTGCGCGGCTTGTGAACTGGTTGAAAAAGTCGGCGGAATAGTTGCCGCTGCGGCCTTTATGATTGAGCTTAAAGATTTGAACGGCGCCGCGCGTCTGCCGGCTCAGACCGAAGTCTTTTCAATGTTTCGTTTTTAAATACATACCGCTTGTGAAGAGTTTTTTTCGGTTAAGCTTTACTCTCTGTTTTAAATATTTTATAATAGAACCATTATTAATTTTTGTTAGGGAGCGGAAACATGAGAAATCTTTTTCAGTCTCTTTTTCTGGCGCTGTTCGGCGTAATGCTGGGTGCCGGATTATCTTGGGCAGATGTCCGTATCGGCCCGAAACCGGAAAAAATCTCTTTTGATAATCTAAAAGAATTTAATATTCTGTTGACCGGCAGCGAAAAAGGCGTTTCGAGTTATTCCGGCCTCAAAGACGAACTACGGCTTAATTTTACGGTTGAGAAACAGGAAATCACTAAAATTATTGTCTTGTTTGACTTTGATATCAGTGAAGCCGAACGAGCCGCCGATGTGATGGAAACCATTAATATCGCCGATAATTTGATGCCTAAAAAAATCAAATCCCTGACAAAAGCTCAAGATAAGCTTTATAAGAAACTGGCAAAAATGAAATATGAACGCGATACCGATATTTTTACAATCGACCACCTGCGTTTTGAATGCGCAATGAATAACGGCGTTGTCAATATCCGCATTACCAAATAAAAAAAGCCCCGTCTGGGGCTCTTTTTTTACTTGTTGAAATAGCGTTTAATCACGGTTTTGTGGGTCGGCAGACCGAAATCTTCAAGCTTAATCTGCTCCGGTTCCAAAAACAGCATTTCCGTATTTTCGTTCAAATCCAGCTGCGGATTGCTCATATCCTTGATTTTGCATTTGAAGAAAAAATCGAGCGGATATAAATCTATGCCGCGATAAGCATAGTCATTCGGCAAATCAAACAAAAATTCTGTAGCCTCGACAACAATATTAGTTTCTTCAAAAATCTCGCGGCAGGCGGCGTCTTCCGCTTTTTCGCCGACTTCGCAGAAACCGCCCGGAATAGCCAGAGTCCCTTTGGCCGGCTCTTTGGCACGGCGCACGACCAACAAGCGCCCTTTGTCGTCAAAAACCAGTCCGGCAGCGCCGATAGTCGGATTTCTGTACATTTCATAACCGCAGGCTTTGCAGACTTTGACGTTTGAAGCTTCTTTCTCCCAGTCGCTTTTGCCGCATTTGGGGCAGAATTTAAATACTTGCAACGGATCCATAATTGTTTTCCTTGAATATTATCGTTAATGTCGTATACAATAGCGGTTAATGAATGTCAATCAAGAGAACGGGAATATTATAATGTCTGAAGAAGAAAAATATCCGCGCGGAATAGAAGTTATTTCCGGACCTTTTATTATCAATGATAAAAATCAGCTTTTGCTGTGCCTGTCCCCAAAATGGGGCGTCTGGATTGTTCCGGGCGGCCATGTCAATCCCGGAGAGACGACGCGTGATGCCTGCATTCGCGAAACGAAAGAAGAACTGGGGCTGGATATTGAAATCGTTGACTTTTTAAACGTGGCGGAAAGCTTTGCCGAGCCGCCGATTTTCAAGCGTCATGCCCATTTTATCTTTTTTAATTATATTGCCCGGCTGAAAAGCAGCCATATGGATTTTAATGAAGAAATAAGTGAAACCCGCTGGTTTGATTTGGATGATGTCTTGAAGAATCCCGAGGTTAAAATCAGTTGTAAAGAGGGCGCCGCTTTGTTGAAAAAATGGCTTGCCGAACATCAAAAATAAAGAGAAGCACTCCCAGCGGAGTGCTTTTCTTTTTTGAGACGGTTTTAATTTTTGCTTTTCTTAGAAGATGACGGCATTTCGTCAAAATCGATTTCTTCGTCTTCAATGACCAAATCGTCATCATTGAAACCTTTGGCATATTTTTCGTTCAAATCCATGCAGGGGCAGTCTGCAGATTTTTTATTGCGGGTTTGTGTGTTTGTGTTTTCCATTTTGTTTCTCCTTGTTTAATGGTTACCTTATAGAGATAACCCCCAACTCGGAAAAGCCCATAGATAATTGGTAATAGCCGCCTAAGACTTTAGATGATTGACAATAAACCGATTTATGAGTATTTATAAACTAATTTTGTTTAATAAAAGGTCTTGCGCAATGGCTGATGATAGCTTTAAGAAACTTCCGGTCGCCTTCATTCTGGCCGACAGTTTCAAATATTTTAATTCTAAACCGCTGGCAATGCTGGTGTTTTCTGTTTTAAATTATATTACTGTCGTTATCGGTGTCTACACTTGGCGGACGCCGGGCTTTTTTGTGCTGTTGATTTTTGCCTATGCGCTGTGGTGCTATTTTTTCCGTTTTTATTTTGATAAAAAGCCGTATTTGCAGCTGAAGTCAATGGGCTCGTCTCTGGCACCGTCCACCAAAATTTTGTTTTTGAGCTTTGCCGTCATGACGCTGCTTATCCTGTTGCCTTTTGCTCTGCCTTTCTTGGGCTTGGGCGATACGGATTATTATCTGCGCTTTTTGAATGATAAGCAGACTTTGGATGCCGTCATGGGCGTTGTCAGCATTTTTATTGCGCCGTTTTTGTTTTTCCGTCCATTTTTTGCATGGATTGGGTCGGTTTTGGGACGCAACGGCAATCTGCGCTTTGCCATGAACCGTACCAAAGGCAATTATTGGCAGATTGTGTCTTTGCTGCTGATTTTGAATATTCCGTTTGTGATTGTCGAGCAGGTGAGCCAGGCCTTGGATTTTCCGAATTATCTGCTCTTTTTGCTGCTCTCGCCGTTGATTGTTTATGCTAATCTGGTAATTGCCCGCTCATATGAATTTTTCTTCATTGAAGATTAGACTGTTGTGTCATTGCTGAATTGTCCCCCAGCCGTTATCATCACTCAAGCGTTTTACTGTCATGTTGAGTATTTTTATTGTCACCCTGAGCGTAGTCGAAGGGTCTCAGCCGCTGTCGTCATTTTGAGTCTTAATGTCATGTTGAGCTTGCCGAAACATCTCGGCCTTATTGAATTAGGAAAATAATCTTAATAAGAATAAAATCCCAATCAGGTAATAAAAAAAATCTCAGTTTCAAAAACTGAGATTTTAATTTAACCTGCGGGCTTTATGCAGGATGTCTATGGACTGCGCCACCAAATCTATAAATTCTTTGTCTTGCCCCATAAGCCTTTGGGATATCTCTTCAACCTTTTTCCTGACGATTTTATCTTTAGGCTGCACATTAGAAAAATCAAAAATTTCGGAGATATCAATATCGAGTTTATTGGCAATTTTCATCAAAGTCTCAACTTTAGGAGAAATCTTTCCCAATTCTATGCCCGAAATGGTGTTCATTGACATGTCCATGTCATAGACTAACTCGAGCTGGCTAATGCCTTTAAGCTTTCGTAGCTCTCGTATTCGCGACCCTAGACGTATTGCAAAATCATTTTTCTTCATGGGGACATATTCCTATTTTATTGCAAACTTGTATATACTTTAAACTTGTAATTTTTGCACTTGACTCTGATTAATTACTAATATATTATGAATTATATGAGGCAAGAACGTAGAAATTAACATTCCATTGTGAATTTCTTCCCATCGCCTCAAAAAAAGGAAAAGAGGCCGTGTTCTAAAGCCTATAAGACATGACGGTATTCACACTCACACACATGACACACCAAAAATACCAAAGCCTCTTTTCCTAATTTATTATGTTAATAAGGTAGGTAGCTATGACTGATAGAAATTCAATAATACTAAAGCTTATCTTGGCCTATAGTCTAGGCCTTCCTTCATCGGTAATGGCAGCCAGCCATTATCTTCCCGATACCACCCGAGATTGCTGGAACAACTATAATAACGTTTGTTATGATGATAGTGCATCAGGCGGCGGAAGCAGCGGCGGCGGTTCCGGAGGAGGCTCAATCTCAACTGATTATCAGTCTTGTATCAATGCCGGATATACCATAAAGTCTTGTCCCGAGGGATATGCCGTTGATATTACCGAGCGTTGCCCTTTTGGTCTGGGAACCAATCTCTATAAAGCTTGCCATTCAATTGCCCAAATTTGTCAGGATCAAGGCTATACCTTGACCTGTGCGGCCGGTTATGAACCGGATTTAAATCAAACCTGCAAATATGACTCTGTTTATGTGAAGTGCGATTGCGCGCGCTGCTTGGGCTATGATTATACTTTGGATGAGGCCAATTCCTCTGGTTATGTTGCCGATGGCGAGCCTTGCCAAAGCTGTAATGAATTTAAGTATAAACGCAAGATAAATCCTTGTACCGGTTTTGATTATGATACGACCAACTGCGGTGTGACTTCCTGCCAGACTTTGAGCGGCGATACCTGCATTTCGGGAAGTGTGTTGAAATATAAAGAGTGTAAAGCCTGTCCGACGCCGAGCTGCGGCGAAGGATACTGGAATTTGGACAGTTACTGGTGCGACGGCGCTTTGCGCTGTTGGCTGCCAAAAACCAATTAGGCAGATGAGGGGTAAAAAATGTTTGATAAACTGATGGTTTTGATAGCGGTCGTTTTAATAAGCACAATGGTTTATATGCTGGCGCAGATAATCCTATGACTGCACCCATTATTATAAAAGGAGAAAGACAATGAGACTAAATGTAAAAAATATATTCGGAGCAGGCCTGATCGCTCTGGCTTTCTCCGTAGGAACGGCAAAAATCGCGTCCGCGCAGAGCTGTACGGTTCCGCCGACTTGCGATGCTTTGGGCTATACCAAAACGGCAACGGATTGTAAGGATATGTCAACCTTGAAATGTCCGTTTGACCAAAGCAAGGTTTTCTGTGTCACGGCTGCAGAAGCAGGTGGTGCTGGTGCTTGTAAGGTTGCAAATGTCGGCGATATTTTGTTTTCAGATATGAGCTGTGGTTCATCAATGGTCGATGGTAAGCGTGCTATCGGTGTTATTTTTGAACCAGATTATCGTTTGGCGGTAGCTTTAAGCACAACCACAAAGGTATGGTCAACGGAATATTTTGATATTCCGGGTTTGACAAATAGCAGCCAAAGCGAGGCTATGGCAGACTATAACGGCAAAAATAATACGAAAACGATTATGACCTATTGTGTTGCCAATTCAAAGAGCTGTCCTGCAGCAGAGTATGCATCGAATTTCTCGACATTAGGGACACAGGCCGGAGATTGGTACTTACCTGGCTTAGGAGAGTTGAATGCTCTGTATTCACATAAAACGGCTGTTAATGAGGGGTTAAGTAAGGCAAAAGGAACAGCCCTGCCTGATTCTTATCATTGGTCTTCTTCCGAGCACTCAAATAACCTCGCTTGGGGCCAGGGCTTCGGTAATGGCAATGTGGGCAACTACGGTAAGCCAAACCTTAGCTATTACGTTCGCCCGGTCCTAGCT
>URWU01000064.1 GCA_900551585.1 uncultured Alphaproteobacteria bacterium
AGAAGCTTATAGACGACGCCAGAGCGATTATTGACAAGACCAAACAATGTGAGGAATTGGAAAAAGAAATCGCGGCGGCTTCAGAGATTGTGGCTCTGTCTTCAACGCCGGAAGAAGTTTCGGCATAAATAAAAGAAAGCCCCTCAAATGAGGGGCTTTTTTTGCGCTTATTTGCATAAGCTTATTTCTCAGAACCTAAAGCGGTTATTTTTTCAAAACAACAACGCCCGGCAGTTCTTTGCCTTCCATCCATTCCAAGAAAGCGCCGCCGGCTGTTGAAATGTAGCTGAACTTGTCAGCAACACCGGCATTTTCCAAAGCGGAAACGGTATCACCGCCGCCGGCAACAGTCATCAGTCTGCCTTCCTGAGTGAGGACAGCAGCACGGTCAGCAACTTTGTTGGTTGCGGTGTCGAAAGGTTTCAATTCGAACACGCCCAAAGGACCGTTCCAAACCAAAGTTTTGCATTCTTCCAGTTTTTTGTTAATGGACTCAATGGTTTTGGCACCAACGTCCATCAAAATCCAACCTTCAGCCGGAATGTGCTCCAAGTCTACGGTTTTGTGTTCGGCATCAGCTTTGAACTCTTTGGAAACAACAACATCCAACGGCAAAATGATTTCGCAGTTGTTTTCTTTGGCTGTTTTCATGATTTCTTTAGCCGTGTCGAGCATATCCATCTGGACCAGAGAGTTGGCTTCATTAACGGTGTCAACGCCGCTGGCTTTCATGAAAGTATGAGCCATACCGCCGGAAATAACCAGCTTGTCAACTTTCTTAACCAGATTGTTTAACAAGTCTAATTTGGTGGAAACTTTTGAACCGCCGACAACGGCCATTAACGGACGTTTCGGGTCGTTTAAGCCTTTGGACAAAGCGTTGACTTCTTCTTCCATCAGCAAGCCCATGGCAGCCGGACGCAGTTTGGCTGCGGCAACCATAGACGCATGAGCGCGGTGAGCTGTTGAGAAAGCGTCAGAAACATAAACATCTGCCGGTTTAACCAGTTCTTCGGCAAATTTTTCATCGCCTTTTTTCTCTTCGTTATAGAAACGGAGATTTTCAAGCAGCAGAACTTCGTCGCCTTTCATATTTTTGATAGCGTCTGCAACTTTGGGACCAATGCAGTCATCAACAAAAACAACATGTTTGCCGAGAGCTTTTTCCAAATCGGGGACAATATGGCTCAAAGAGTTGCGCATGTCGCCTTTGCCCTCCGGACGGCCGAAGTGAGAGATAACAACCACTTTGGCGCCTTTATCCATCAAAGTTTTGATAGTCGGAACAGTACGGTCAATGCGGGCGGTGTTGGTTACTTTCAAATTTTCATCAACAGGAACGTTCAAATCGGCACGCAGCATAACAACTTTGCCGTTCAAATCACCCAGATCTTTAATTGTTTTATATTCGGTCATTTGTTTTCCTTAAAATATTTTATTTGGCTGAGATTCTTTGCTAAAGCTCGGAATGGCAGCAAAGGATAAAAAAACAAAATCCCCGTCTCTGAACGCTGCCGAAACCTGCAAAGATTCCGAAAAGCGCTCAGTATGACGGGGAAAGCTAAAATTAGCCGTTTACTTTGTTCATAACTTTGATGAGGTCGAGAACTTTGTTAGAATAACCCCATTCGTTATCATACCAGCTGATAACTTTAACGAAAGTCGGAGTTAACTGAATACCGGCTTTGGCGTCAAAGATAGAAGTGCGGGCATCACCCAGGAAGTCTGAAGAAACAACCTGATCATCAGTATAACCCAAAATACCTTTCAGTTCACCTTCAGAAGCTTTTTTCATAGCTTTGCAGATATCTTCATAGGTTGTGCCGTTTTTCAAGTTAACAGTCAGGTCAACAACGGAAACGTCCAAAGTCGGAACGCGGAAAGACATACCGGTCAGTTTGCCGTTCAGAGACGGAATAACTTTACCGACAGCTTTGGCAGCACCGGTAGAAGACGGAATGATGTTGCCGGCAGCAGCGCGACCGCCTCTCCAGTCTTTCATAGACGGGCCGTCAACGGTTTTCTGAGTAGCTGTGGTCGCATGAACGGTGGTCATCAAACCATCGGCGATACCGAAAGCATCGTTCAAAACTTTGGCAATCGGAGCCAGGCAGTTGGTGGTGCAGGAAGCGTTAGAAACAAACTGAGTTCCTTTTACATAAGAATCGGTGTTAACGCCGCAGACGAACATCGGAGTATCATCTTTAGACGGAGCAGACATAACAACATATTTTGCACCGGCGTCAATGTGACCCTGAGCTTTTTCTTTGGTCAGGAACAGACCGGTAGATTCTACGATGTAATCTGCGCCGATTTCGCCCCATTTCAAATCAGCAGGGTTCTTTTCGGCAGTTACGCGGATAGCTTTGCCGTTTACAACCAATTTGCCGTCATTAATATCGATAGTGCCTTTGAACTGGCCATGCATGGTGTCATAACGCAGCATATAAGCCATATATTCAACATCAATCAGGTCATTGATACCGACGACTTCGATATCATCTCTTTCCTGAGCAGCACGAAAAACCAAACGACCAATACGTCCAAAGCCGTTAATACCGACGCGAATTGTCATATTAATATCCTTCCTTATAGAATTTATGTGCGGACAACCCCGCACGGTCTTAATTATTAAATTTAATCGCTGCTAATGTAACACCAATGTCATTTTTTTCAAGCGTTTTTTACACAAGTCCCATAAGGATGCTCAAACATATTGGACAAAAAATAATTTTTGTCATTTTGTTTACTTTAATTTAATGTTATGATATTATTTTAGACAGAATAACAATTTTAAAAATAGGTGGCAATATGAATGCACAACTGGAAGCCCTGAAGAAAAGGTTAAAATCTGGAAACGTTTCTTTGGGAACGGCCTATGAAGATTTAGCTGAGATTGCCCAAGCCTCTCCTGAACTCAGTCGAGAGATTGTTGAAATTTTTGCTGCTACTCTGGATTCTAAGGAGGATAGCAGTATTTTTTTAGATTCGGCTTATATAGCCTTAAGCAAAATTGCTAAAGTTTCTCCGGAACTCGGACACAAGATTGTCGAAGCTTACAAAACAGCTCTGGCTTCCGAGGAAAATAATACGGGTTCTTTAAGAACTGCCTATAAATTTCTACCCAGAATCGCCAAAGCTGCGCCTAAATTCGGACATGAAGTTATTGAAGTCTATAAAACCGCTCTGGCTTTAGAGAAAAATGACAGCACTTCTTTGCAAAAGGCCTATGAAAATTTAGCTGAGATTGTCCAAGCCGCTCCTGAACTCAGACATGAGGTTTTTGACGTTTATAAAACCGCTCTGGTTTCTGAGGAGAATGACAGCATTTCTTTACAAATCATCTATAAATCATTAGCTGAGATTGCAGAATCCTCACCTGAACTTGGATATGAAATTTTAGAGACTTACAAAATTGCTCTGATTTCTGAGAAGAATGATGGTTATTCATTGGAATGTGCCTATAAACTATTAGCTAATATTGCGCAAGTTTCTCCGGAACTCGGACACGAGATTGTCGAAGCTTACAAAATTTCTATGACTTCTGAAAATGCTAATAGCTCTTCTTTGGATGCAGTTCATGAACATTTGAAGATAATGGCTACAAATTCCCCCGAATTGGGACATGAGATTTTGGAGTATTACAAAACCGTTCTGGCTTCTGAGGAGATTGATTATGCTTCTTGGAATGCTGCTTATGAATCTTTAGCTAATATTGCCGAAGATGCTCCTGAACTCGGACACGAGGTTATTGAAACTTATAAAATAGCTCTGACTTCCCAAAAGAATGATTATGGCTCTTTGCGAACAGCCTATAAAACATTAGCTAAAATTGCTAAAACAGCTCCCGAACTAGGGCATGAGATTTTGGAGTATTACAAAATCGCTTTAGCTTCCGAGGAGAATAATACAGGTTCTTTACGAACTGCCTATGAATTTTTACCCAGAATCGCCAAAGCTGCGCCTAAATTCGGACATGAGGTTATTGAAGTCTATAAAACCGCTCTGGCTTTAGAGAAAAATGACAGCACTTCTTTGCAAAAGGCCTATGAAAATTTAGCTGAGATTGTCCAAGCCGCTCCTGAACTCAGACATGAGGTTTTTGACGTTTATAAAACCGCTCTGGCTTCAAAGAAGA
Source organism: uncultured Alphaproteobacteria bacterium (assembly GCA_900551585.1). Taxonomy (GTDB): domain Bacteria; phylum Pseudomonadota; class Alphaproteobacteria; order RF32; family CAG-239; genus CAJLXD01. The sequence goes on from URWU01000064.1 coordinate 4,139, forward strand.
ATAATAATGATTCTTTGAATACTGCTTATTATACCTTAGCTAATATTGCAAAAGCCTCTCCCAAACTTGGAAACGAGGTTTTACAAGCTTACAAGATTGCTGTTGTTTCTGAAGAGAATGATGGTACTTCTTTGAAAACAGCCTACGATTTTTTAGCAGATATTATCAAGCACGCACCTGAACTCGGACAAGAGATTATTGAAACTTATAAAATAGCTCTGGCGGCAAAGAATAACAGCAATTATTCTTTGAATACAGCCTACGACGTTTTAGCAGGTATTACCTATGACTCACCTGAACTCGGCCACAAGATTTTTGAAGTTTATAAAACGGCTTTGGCTTCTGAAAAAAATAATAGTACTTCTTTGCAAACAATCTATGAATGCTTAGCTAACATTGTCCAACCCTTACCAGAACTCAGGCATGAGATTATGGAAACTTACAAGATTGCTATGACTTCCGATAAGAATGATGGCTCTTCTTTGCAAATTGCCTATGTATACTTGGCTCATTTTACTAAAATCTTACCTAAACTAGGAAACGAGGTTTTGGAGGCTTACAAGGTTGCAGTAGTTTCTGAAAAGAATGATATTAATTCGTTGCAGACCTTGTATCAATCATTAACTGAGACAGCTAAAAGCAATCCGGAGTTTAGCCGCGAGATTTTTGAAATTTATAAAACTGCTTTAGCTTCCGATAAAAATGATAATGATTCTTTGCAAAACTCCTGTCAAATATTGGTTGAAACGGTTAAAGATTTTCCCGAACTCAGTCCAGGGATTGCTGAAGCAGCATTACAATCCCTTGAATATTATGATAAAAATGATGATAGTTATGATAATGATTATGATGACGATTACGATTATGATTATGATTACAATGACAACGACGATTATGATTACGATGATGATACTCATACTCTTCCCCAAATACTGCCGTCTTGCAAACAGCCTTATTTTATCTTGCTTAAAAACTGCATGAAACATTGCAAATTAGAAAATCTTGCTGATTTTTCTCAACATCAAACTGAATTGAAAATTGCCCATAATGCCCGCTTTTGTTCAGATAAAGAGCTTTTATACGCTCTGCAAACTTACGATATTGACAAATTAGCCGATATGAAATTTATGCCGCAACAACGCTGCATGAATGTTCTAATAGGAAGTGTGGCCAAAGAAGAAAAAATTGATGATAAAGAGGCTATGAAGTATCGCCAAACTGAAAATGAAGCCGTTAATAAATTGGTAGAAAATAATCGGGATTGGCTGATTCCTGCCAGTTTTAAAGCGGCAGAACTTTTTGGCTGTTACTTTCCGGCATACTTAAAAAGAACGCAGGGCTTTTTATCCACACATGATGCCGTCTATTGGTTACCTGAGAAAATGTCACAAAAGAAAAATGACAGTTTTGCCAGATTTCTGCAAAACAACATTATTTATGATACTCAGGAAGGCATCAAGAAATGCCGACCATTGTCAGAACTAAGTATTATTTCCCAAAACTGGGAAGAATTAAAACCAGAGGAAGAAAAATTAAAATACAAAGATATTCTGGCTATTTGTAAAAGCAGAAAATATAAAAATCAGAAATTTGACGCTTTTGCCATTGAAGCAGCAAAATGGGGAATACCTGAAGCAGATTATTCAAACTGTGAAGATATCTACAAGGCCGGATTAATGGTTCCCGAACCATTTGACAGCAGTAAAGAATTCAAATTTGGCAAGTATACCGGCCGCTTTTTACCTCGTGATGACGTTCGCACAGGCTTTTTCGGCGGATATACTGATTGCTGTCAACATTTTAAAGGTGTCGGGCATAGTTGCGCCGTCTCAACCGTGAAAGATCCTTATTCTCAATTGTTTGTGATTGAAAATGACAATGGAAAAATCATCGGCGGCAGTTGGGTGTGGGAAAATACCGAAGGCAAATATCGCGAAGCCTGTTTTGATAATATTGAGGCTATTGGCGAGTATCAATCTAACCCTGTAGTTAACAAAATTTATGAAATGGCTGGACGCTATCTCGGTGAAGAAGCCAACTGCCGGCATGTAACTATAGGACTCGGTTATCAAGACGCAGATACCAGTAAATATAAAGAAACGAAAGCTATTCCGCTGCCCTCTCTTTATCATGAGCAATACAGCGATGCAAATTCTCAAGTTTTGCTCTATGAGAACCGAAAAGCGACACCGCTTGATAAATCGCAGGAAAGCCAAAGATATATTCGTGATGTCTGTTTTCTTGATATTAACAATATGGATCTTATTTCTGAAAAATGCTTCCCTGACAGCGACCGGCAATTGCAAACTTCGGAAAATATGTCCGGTTTGGTTTTAGTCGACAAGGACAAAGGGGTAGTCGGGTATTGTCTGTATGATGAAAATGCACATACTATTGATGATATGGCGGTACTGCCCGAATATCGCAAAGATAAAAACGCCTCGTCAATGAAACTATTCGGAGAAATGATGCGGCGCGTTAAGAACATCGGCGGCGAATGGACTGCAGAATTGCGTGATAAAACGACTTATCGTTTTATGCAAGCCATGCAAAAACGCGGCTTAGTCGAATCAGAGACTCTCGGTATTGACCATGAAATGAGTGACGGCAGCAAGGTTTACGAAGTTCGCTTCAAGCCCGTTACAGACAAACAGCAGTCTGGAAATAATTTAAGGGTCAAAAACAGAGAAAATTGTTAACAATTGTTATCTTAATCATTGCTCGATGTGATGTTTTATACATCCTCTGTCAAGAAGTTGTGGGTTTTGTTCAATGCTGCTTGACTTACCGGTAAATCTGCCGATATTTTCAGCTCTGATTTATAAAGAAAATGTTTATTATTAACCCGCGCCGAGCCTCCCCGGCTTTTGCGCAAAAATTTTATTTTCAAAATGAAAAAATTATTATGTTTAGGAATGGCTGCCTTTTCCATGCAGCTGTTAAGCGCTCAGGTATCATACTCTATCAAGGGTATCGATGTTCAAAAAGGTTATCTGTTTCCCTCCAATCCGCGGGAAATAAATTCATTCAGTTTCAAGGCTGCGGTCCCCATTGAAAATAATGGCGACTGGGCTTTAGCTTGTCCGGCATTCGGTTCGGACGGCCGACTTTATCCGTCGTTTTGCTACGGCGGCAAAGTTTATGTCATCGACGGCGGCAAGCTCGTGGTCAGGAATACCGAAAACGGATATCTTTATAAAAACGCGGCCGGAGACTGGCAGTATGTGAACGGCAGATTTAAGAAAGACGGGATTGAAATTGAGGGAATCCTATTTACCAACAAAGAATTTGATGAATTTGTTGAAAAAATGGGCGAATTCACCGACAGGAAAATCCTCAGCGGCAAAACTTACCGCTATACTTTCGGAACTCTCGGAGAGCAGCAAATGCTGATTATTTACGGCGGCAGCAAAATCTGACGCCTAAAAATCAGCCGCAACCAAGACCGCGACCGCGGTCTTTTTTTTATATCTAAACCGAGATTTTATGGTTATGGCAAAAATTACTTGATTTTTTGTCTAAATATGTTATATGAAAACTTATCTTACCTATTAAAGACATCGAATTTTCGTGATTATTAACCATATTGTTTTATTTTAATTTATAAAAACACTGTCTCTTATACACATCTGACGCTGCCGACG
>URWU01000065.1 GCA_900551585.1 uncultured Alphaproteobacteria bacterium
AGAGACAGAGACTTTGCTGACTCTTATAGTATCATATTTTTGTTATCCATACAATAGACAAAACCGTGACTCTTTTGTGACAAACTTGCAGATTCTTATTCTTTTATTAAACTTCCGGCGTTAAAGTATAGACATTAAGCACAACGCGTCAGGAGAGATTGATGACGGAGAATACTAAGCAGCCCCAAGCAAAACCCAAAAAGAAACGTGATGAAATCCGTTTTGACAGAGAAGCAAAAGCTCTGCAGAGAAACTTGGAAAAGCGCAAAAAACAACAGCAAGCCCGCGAGGAGCTTAAAGCTAAGAAAGAATAAAAATACGGCAGACAGCCTCACCGGCTTTATCTGCCGCTTTGTTTATCATTAACAGCAAGACTATCAGCAAAGGAGAAAGACCATGGATAAGATTAAAATTATTGGAGGGAATCGCCTGGAAGGAAAAATTTTTATCAGCGGTGCCAAAAACGCGGCTCTTCCCCTGATATGTGCCGGCTTGCTGACTAAAGATACCGTTACACTGACAAAGATGCCGCTTTTGTCCGATATTAAATCAATGAACGACCTGTTGGAACAGCTGGGAACCAAAATTGATAATTTTGACGACTTTGTCGACGGGCACCCGACCAAAACTTATTCTTACCGCACACAGGAAGCCACTTCTCTGACCGCGCCTTATGATTATGTGCGCAAAATGCGCGCTTCCTATTATGTTCTCGGCCCGCTGCTCGCCCGTTACGGTCAGGTTGAAGTTTCGCTGCCCGGCGGTTGTGCTATCGGCGCGCGGCCGATGGATATTCATCTGTCAGCTCTGGAACAAATGGGCGCCGAAGTTGAAATCAAAAACGGCTATATCAATGCCAAAGTCAAAGGCAAGCTGAAAGGCTGCCACATTTCTTTTCATACCGCCTCTGTCGGCGCAACCTGCAATATTATGATGGCAGCAACACTTGCCGAAGGCCGAACGACCATTGAGAATGCCGCCAAAGAGCCGGAAATTTCCGATTTGGCCGCTCTCCTGATTGCAATGGGAGCCAAAATCTCCGGACAAGGAACATCGACCATCACGATTGACGGTGTTGAAGAACTGCACGGAGCGGCTCATAAGGTGATTGCCGACCGTATTGAGGCCGGTTCTTATGCCGTTGCCGCCGCTATCACCCGCGGCAAAATCGAACTTATCAATGCCCAGCCGCAAACGCTGCAATGTCCGCTACAAATTCTTCGCGATATGGGGGTTAAGGTTTCTGAAACCAACAAGGGCATTCTGATTGACGCAACCAATGCCAAGCTCAAAGGCCAGGATATTATGACAGATTATTATCCGGGATTTCCGACCGACCTGCAGGCGCAGTTTTTGGCTCTGATGTTGACGGCAGACGGCGCTTCAATGGTTACCGAAACCATTTGGGAAAACCGTTTTATGCATGTGCCGGAACTGCTGCGCATGGGGGCTAACATCAATGTTCACGGCCATGCCTCGGCGATTGTCCGCGGTGTTAAAAAGCTTTCCGGCGCCCAGGTGATGGCAACCGATTTGCGCGCCTCTTTTGCTTTGGTCTTGGCCGGTTTGATTGCCGAAGGCGAAACGACTGTCAACCGTGTTTATCACCTCGACCGCGGCTATGAACGTCTGGAAGAAAAACTCAAAGGCGTCGGTGCAAAAATCGAGAGAATCAGCGAAGCTGACGAACTGGCCGCAGAGTAAGATAACCATTCACCGGCAGACAGCCTTTCATACTGACGCATAAGCAACAAATAAAAAAAGAGTTCGACCTTTTAAAGTCCGAACTCTTTTTTTACAGTTACAATTTTTTTGCCAGCCAGAGGATAAAAATACAAACAGCCATCAAACCTATGGCCGCAAACAGATAATTTATATCTTCCAGGGATTGCAAAAATAAATAGCTGATACCGATACAGCCGAAACTGCAAACGCACATAACGATTAAGGCGCGCAGCTCAAAAAACGGATCCTTTTTACTCATAAATTGTTATTTTAAAAGTTTTACAAATATCGGGTTATTAGAAATGACAATATCCCTTTCGGAATTATAACAGAATACGCACATATATTATATAATTTAATTGATTAATGGACAAAATATAACACATAGCTGCCAATTAAGCAAGAATTTATCCGCAGACACGGGCAACCGTCAATGTATCGACGGATTTGGCTCCGGCAGCGCGCAAGGCCAAGGCACATTCTTTCAAAGTGGAGCCGGTGGTCATGACATCGTCTATCAGGACCACTCTTTTGCCTTTAATTTTGTCAGGATGTTTGACGCTGAACACGCCTTTGACGTTTTTTACTCTTTCATGACCGGAAAACTCAACCTGCGGGCGCGTTTTCTTGTGACGGACAACCGAGGTATAATCTACGGATATACCGTTCAGCTTGGTCAGTTCGGCAGCTAACAATCCCGACTGGTTATAGCGCCTTTTGATTAAACGTGTATAATGCAGCGGAATCGGCACAATGACATCTACACCCTCCTGCCAAATGTCACGGCCGGCTAAATTGAGCCATTTGGCCAGTGTTTTGGCATTATCGGTCTTGTCAAGAAACTTGAAAGCCAGCAGCAGATTTTTGGAAGCTTCATCATAATGGACTGCCGAACGGCTGAGGCGAAACGGGGTCTTGAGCTTTTTCATACAGGAGCCGCACAATATTTTCTTTGTACTTGGCGCCGACTCAAACGGGTGGCCGCATTTTTGGCAGTAAGGTGCGGAAATAAAATTGATTTCATTAAAACAATCGGGGCATAAACCGTCTTCTTCAGCCAGAATTTTGCCGCATTTGATACAACGCGGCGGCAGAAAAGCATTGATGATATTTTTTAAGAGAGACATCAGTCTAAAGCTTGCAGCAGCCATCGCAGCAATTGAACAATTTTTCCAGCTCGCGGTGGATGTGGTTGATATTATTGACAACAATGATACCGGCGTCAGTCATGGCATCTTTTTTATCCTGCGCGGAAATCCGGCCCTTGGTAATGATGTCGCCGGCATAGCCCATTTTGTGGCCGAAAGGAACCGCATCTCCGGCAACAAAACCGATAATCGGCTTTTTAACCGACAGGTTTTTATAATAATGCGCCGCGTCTTCTTCGAAAGTTCCGCCCAAACGGCCAAGCATGACAATTGCCTTGGTATCGGGATCACGCTGGAACCGGTCAATGGCCTCAATGAAATCTACGCCTATCATCATATCATCGCCCAAACCGATGACGGTTGACTGGCCAAGGTTGACCCGGTTGGTTTCAATCACTGCCTCATAGGTCAAAGTTGATGAACGCGACACAATGCCGATTTTGCCCGGCTGGTGAATATTCTCGGGGAAAATTCCCAGACGCGCTTCGCCGGGGGTAATGATTCCCGGAGTGTTGGGGCCGATTAATTTAGTTTTGCTGCCTTTTAACATTGCTTTGATTTCGAGCATATCTTTAATCGGCACGCCGTCGGCAATGCAGACAACCAAGTCAAGCTCCGCTTCAACCGCCTCTTTCATTGCGCTTTTGACTGCCGGTGCCGGAACGAACATCACGCCGGCATTGGCTTTGGTTGCATCGACTGCTTCTTTGACGGTGTTAAAAACCGGCAGACCCAAATGGATTTCGCCGCCTTTGCCGGGGGTAACACCGCTGACAACGCGGGTGCCGTAATCTAACGAGCGTTTGATATGGAAAGTTGCCTGCGTACCGGTGATACCCTGACAAACAACTTTGGTATGTTTTCCGACCAGAATTGACATTAATCGCTCTCCTCTACGGCAGTAACCAAGGCATCAACCGCCTCTTCCATTTCATCGGCAATGATAATCGGCAGTTTGGAATGAATTAAAATCTCTTTGGCCTCATCCTTATTGGTTCCCTCAAAGCGAACCACCAGCGGCACATTGAGGCCGACTTCTGAGGCCGCGGCGATGATTCCGTCGGCAATCAGGTTACAACGCAGGAAACCGCCGAGAATGTTAATCAAAATTCCCTCAACACGCGGATTGGTCATGATAATTTTGATACCGGAAGCGATTTTGTCTTTGTCAACACCGCCTTTGACGTTCAGATAACAAGCAGCGCCATAGCCTTTGGCGTGCAAAACGTCCATTACCGCCATTGCCAAACCGTCACCGTTGACAATGCAGCCGATGTTGCCGTCAAACTCAGAATAAGTAAAGCGGTATTTGGCGGCCTGTAATTCACGGTCGTCAGCCTCATAATCATCTTGCAAAACTTTGATATCCTTATGGCGGTACAAAGCATTGTCATCAAAAGAGATTTTGGCGTCAAGCGCAATCAGGCTGCCGTTGGCCAGCACTCCGACCGGGTTGATTTCAATCATCGTCGCGTCACAGTCGATAAACGCCTGATGAAGGCCGTTGATAAAAGTTTCCAGACTCTTGGCGCTGCGCGGCGATAATTTGATAAACTCCATCACTTTTTGAATTTGTTTCGGTTCAACACCGCCGTCATAAGGCAGTTCGATTTTTAAGATTTTTTCCGGCTCGTTGATAGCAATATCACTGATGTCACGGTCGGCAGTCTCGGCAATCAGCAGCGTAATTGCCGGTTTCATACGGTCAATAACCAAACCGGCATAAAAAACTTTTTTGACCTTGTTAAAAGCTTCAACATAAATGCGGCTGACCTGCTTGCCTTTCGGCCCGGTCTGCATTGTCACCAAAGTCGAGCCCAGCATTTGTTCGGCGTTTTTGATAATATCGCGGCGGCTTTTAATCAGGCGGATACCGCCTTTGCGGCCGGCTTTGCTTTCCAAAAAATAACCACGGTTGCGGGCGCCCGACTGAATCTGCGCTTTTAAAACCCAAGGACCGCGGAAAGATACCGCCGAGGCCACGCGTTTGGCCTCATTCGGAGTATAGGCGATGCCGCCTTTGGGAATAAGTATTCCGTAGCGGTTTAAGATTTTTTTGGCCTGATACTCATGAATGTTCATCTAAAATTTTCCCTAAAGAACATCAGCATAATGCAGAATTTTTTCGGTCATGGCGGTTAAGCCGTTGCGGCGGCTGGGACTCAAATGTTCGTGCAATCCCAAAGCATTGAAAATCTCTTCAATATCCGTTTTTTTGATTTCATCGGGCGATTTGCCGGAGAAGATGGTCAGGACAATAGCGATTATGCCTTTGACGATTGCCGCGTCGCTGTCCCCTTTGAAGAACAGGCAGCCGTCTTTTTTCTCGGGAACCAGCCAAACCTGCGACTGGCAGCCGCGGACTTTCCACTCGTCCTGATAAAAATTCTGCGGCAACGGCTCAAGCTTGGAACCAAGGTCGATAATATAGCGGTATTTATCTTCCCAATCATCCAGCAATTCAAAATTTTCGATTAATTCATTGATATCCATAACTGGCGCCCCAAGCATTGAAATATGGCTAGATATTTAACACTTTAATTGGTTTTCGTAAAGCCTTTTTTCCCAGTAATTATATGTAAAAAATAAGTTAAATGAATTGACTTGAAGCATAGAGATGATATTTTATTGCCATCACCCTCCAACAAAAGAGAAAAAGATGAAAGTATCTATCAGCATTCTTCCAAACGAAGAACAAACCATCAGCCAGCTGGCCAATGCTTACCGCAATTCATATAATACTCTGTCGGCTCAATATAAGTCCAAAGAGGAAATGGCTTTATATACTTATGATTATTTTTATCAGAAAGTGAGACGTTTTGCCGCGGAAAACGAGCACAGCAATTTGTCGAGAACTTTTATGGTCTGCGTTGACAAACAGCCGGTCGGCTTTGTCCGCTACAGCCGTATTCCCGAATATTACAAGCAAAATCAGGACGGTATGACCAAAGATTTGGAAAAAGGCATGATGGACGGTTATGAATATGCCTGGTACCGCAAAGTTAAATTTGTCGACAAGGTCAAACTTGACGATTCAACCATGATTTTGAACCAGATTTATCTTGACCCTTTGGTTCAGCATAACGGTCTCGGCACTTATGTTCTGGCTCAGACTTTGCCGAAGATGAAAGAAAAAGGCGTCCGTAATCTGATTTTGGAATATAATGTTGACAACCATAACGGCGAAAAATTTTATCACTCTTTCGGTTTTCAGGCGCTTGCCGAAACCGAAGACCTTGATCATATTATTCCTAACCGCAGCGGCGGCACCAAGTTTTGCATCAGTAAAGTTAAAATGGTTCATGTTGATGTTGACACGGCTTTGGCTAAAGCCAATGCCAAGATAGAACAGAAAAAACGAGCCCAGTCGCAGGAGCTTGGAAATGTTATTATCGGAGTGGTCAATAATGCCCGCCAATTTAATAAATAAAATCAAAAGCATGACCAGCCCGATGGGGCATGAAATTGCTTTTTACGAGCTGCTGAAAGACAAAAAACTACCGAATATCTTTTTTCTCGGCGTTTTTCACGGCGATGAAACCGAGGGCGAATATGCTATCCGTAAATTCATGGCCGAGCTGGAGCAGGATTGTCCGCAAGACTGCCGCTACAATCTTTATTTTCTGCCTTGTCTGAATCCCGACGGCAAAGAACTTAAGACGCGTTTTAATGCCAATAAGGTTGATTTGAACCGCAATTATCCGACAGCAAATTTCAAAAACGAAACCCAAACGCTCAGCTATGAAAAAGTCAAATGCGGCACGCCGGCTTCTGAAGCGGAAACAAAATTTATGATTGATTTGGTAGAAACTTATCAGCCGTCTATGATTATTTCGGTTCATTCAGACCTGCACCTGATTGACTATGACGGACCGGCCAGAGATTTGGCTCTGATGTATGCGGATAAAACCGGTTATAAATTTGTTGAAAGTGTCGGCTATGAAACGCCGGGCTCTTTCGGCACCTGGGCCGGCATTGAAAAACAAATTCCGCTGATTACGCTGGAAACATGGTGCGGCAGAACAGAGGCAGAAAAAGAAAAAATCTGGCAGGAACTTCGCCCGGCTTTTTACGAGACTCTGTTTTTTGAAGCAACAAGAAACAAGTGACAAGAAAGAATAAATTATAAAAAAAGCGTCAACCTGAAGATTGACGCTTTTTTTAAGATTAGTTTTTTATCAGCCGTAGAACTGTCCCCAACCACCGGTGCGCTGATATTCTTCACGTATCAGGCGACAGCCGTTGAACAGATAAGCAGAATACAGCGAACAAACCCGATCGCGGGTGTCATCAATAATGCGGTAGGACTCCCTGTCTTTATCGGAAATGACATAAATGCAGGCATTATCCGCATCAGCCAGAAGATAACGAAAACTTCCTTCCTCATCAATAAAAGGCTGCACCCAGACAAAAAGCTGAACCGGGTTGTCTTTCAGGTTAAACTTGCATAAGTCCATATGATATTGCGGCCGTCCGTGATAGGTCTTTTCGATGATATTGTTAAACAAAATTTTAACCTTTTCCTTGTCCAGAGCATCTTCATCGTTTAACACCGGTTTCAGATAATAAGTATCATCTTTTTTCTCAACGGCACAACAAACCGTAAATACAAATTTTGCCGTCGGGACGCCTTCCTGATTGCGGGCTGCAAAACCGAGACCGGCCGGCGGATAACCATTGGCGACAAAAGAATGAAAACCGATACCGCTGAGAATCTGACCCTCTATTGTCATTCCGACAATGATAAAAGGATATTCCGTTTTATTGTCTTTAATCAATATTTCGGACAAATCGGGACGGTTTAAATACTCTTGCAGTTTTTTGTTAAATTCTTCACGGCGCCATTCAACCGGAGATTCTTTCTCCAGCCAGGCATTAAATTCTTCATTAC
>URWU01000066.1 GCA_900551585.1 uncultured Alphaproteobacteria bacterium
AAACGTTTATCATTAATTCTATAGGCTTTAGTTCTAATTATTCTAGGAGACGTGTTATGTTTAAGTTCTTCAAACCGGCGCTGTTTGCAGCTGCTTTGCTTTTCGCTCAACCTGTGTTCGCCTCGGATTGGCCTGTTCTTGGACATGCCCCTCTTCTTCAAGACACAGACTCACACACCTACACACACATCTTAGGACTAGAGCCTATACCCAATTCTTATCAATTGGCAAAAGCAACCTTTCTGCCGGACGCAGCTGAAAGCGTTTTCGGAAACAGGGACAGTTTGGATAAAGATTACAACTCCGCTGACTGCGCTGATAAATCTTCTTTATATACCACAAAAAACTGTACCTATCCAAGAGCTGTCGTTTATACTTCGAAATGCCCATTTGCTCCCGGATATTATAAAGAATGCGCTTGTCTGCCGCAGTTCAAAATCAGCAGCTGTACTTCGCCAAAAATTCTCTCTTCTCCAACCTGTAACGGCAAGGCGGCAAGTTGTATCTGTCCTGCTTCCGTCAGTCTGGTTTATACAAATGACCGCTGCACGCAATATTGCGACGGAAACTGTATTGCTAAATCTTGCACACCGACCGCAAGTGAAACAGGATGCAAGTACGGAACAACATCTGCCTCCAACAACTGCGGCGGCACAAGAACCGTATGCAAACCCTGTAATCTGACGCCATGCTCCGGTATTTCCTCTAAACCGGCTAACAGTTCTTATACAACTTCGTCCTGTACCGACTGTTCCGGCACTAAAACTATCAATACCGGCTGGTCCTGTAACTCAGGTTATCATCAATCCGGAAGTTCTTGTGTTAAAGACTGTACGCCGGCAACCAATGAAACCGGCTGTTCTTACGGAACTTATTCCTGCTCGGACGGCTGCGGCGGAACCCGCACTTGCTGCTCGGCTTGCTCTAAACCGACCTGTTCAGGCATTTCTTCCAAACCGAGCAACAGTTCCTACACAACCGCTTCCTGTACCGATTGCTCCGGTACCAGAACTATCAATACCGGGTGGACCTGCGACTACGGATATTATAAAAACGGTAGCACCTGTGCAGCAAACTGTCATATTTATTATTCTGACGGAACATCTGTCTCGGGCCCGCTGATTTCCGGTAAAAAAGCCGTGGGAATTGTCATCGGTAATCTGACTGTTTCTATCTATGACTGGGGAGCCGCTTATTCAGGAACTAAAAGTACATCTTATTACAGCCGGGATGGAATCAGCAACTGGATGACTCCGACAATGGCGCAAATTAATACCATTTACAACAACAAAGCAGAAATCAACAGATGTATGACTTTAATCGGCGGCACAACACTCAGCGAAACCTGGTATTGGACCAGAGATGTCAAACCAAATGATATTTACGTTGACGAATTCCATATGACAACAAAGGCAACAAATCTCAACAGCTCTACGGCATATAACCATATTCGTCTGGTAAAATAAGCACCACCCCAAAGAAGCCCCTCAAAATGAGGGGCTTTTCCTTTAAATCCAACCACTTATCTCTCTCATTTAATTTGCCATCTTTGCATTTTTCGGTTGCAAAAAAAAAAAAAACGTTTATCATTAATTCTATAGGCTTTAGTTCTAATTATTCTAGGAGACGTGTCATGTTTAAGTTCTTCAAACCGGCGCTGTTGGCAGCTGCTTTGCTTTTCGCTCAACCTGTATTCGCCTCGGATTGGCCTGTTCTTGAGCATGCTCCTCTTCTTCAAGACACAGACTCACACACCTACACACACATCTTAGAACTAAAGCCTATACCCTCCGAGGCTTATCAGATTTCCGGAATATCTTTTCTCGGCGGGGATACATATGACCGCGGCTTTGGCAACTTTAAGGATATCGGACGTAACTATAACGTCGGAAATTGTGCAACCTCGTCAACTCTCTATAACAGCAAAAACTGCACTTATCCCAGAGCTTTGGTTCAAAGCTCCCGCTGTCCCTTTAAACCGGGATATTATACTGAATGCGTCTGTCTGCCACAGTTTAATATTGCTTCCTGCCCTGCTCCAAAATACAAAAGCTCTCCGCAATGCGACGGCAAAGCCGAAAGATGCCTTTGTCCTGCTACCGTCTCGCTGGTCAACCCCAATGACACATGTACGCAATATTGTGACGGAAACTGCACCTCTAAATCTTGTACACCCTTAACCGGCGAAACCGGATGCCAATGGGGAACAAACTCCGTTACCAACAACTGCGGCGGGACTCGTTCCGTCTGTAAGCCCTGTGCCTCAGGCGGATCTGCCTCATGCTCGGGGCAGACATCTCCTTGCAACTCCGATCAGGTTCAGACGTCTTCCTGTAAAGACTGCTTTGGTGCAACACATTATTCTTGCCGCCCTAAAACTTGTGCCGAAAAAGGTATGAAAGACTGTAACGGAACCTGTATTTCCTTATCGGCATGCTGCAACTGTTCCGCCTCTCAGGTTTGTTACGGCGGTTCTTGCTGCACGCCTAAAGCTAATGCCTCCGGCTGCCTATACGGCACGACCTCGGAAAGCGACGGATGCGGCGGTACCAGGACGATTTGTAAAGCCTGTAATCTCCCCAATTGTGCCAATAAAGTAACTTCTAAGCCTGCTAACAGTTCTTACACAACATCTTCTTGTTCTGACTGTTCCGGTTCTCACACCATTAACACCGGATGGTCCTGCAACTCAGGTTTTCATCAATCAGGATCCGGCTGTATGAAGAACTGTAAATATTACTATTCGGATGCAACTATTTCCGATTCATTTGTTTCTGGGAAAAAAGCAATCGGCATTGTTACCGATAATATTGTTGTTTCAATTTACGACTGGGTCGGCAATAAAACAGAAGTCTCCTATTATAATTTCTCCAAAGACGGGATAAGCAGCTGGCATATGCCTTCTTACAGCAATATTAAAGAGATTTATAACAATAAATCCTATGTCAATGAATGTATGTCCAAAATAAGCGCAACACAACTTTCTGAAACCTGGTATTGGACACGAGGCTGTGCAGGTTGCGGAACCGATGAATTTCATATGAGCACACAGGCAACCAATCTGGACCGCAGTGATCTTTCTCTCCACATACGACCGATTATGACAATAAGCGAAGCGCAAAATGCCAAAAAGACCGTTCCTAATTGCTCAACTTATGATACTGCCCGCAACTGCACTGCTTGCATTTACGGATTTCGCCTCAGCAGCGGACAATGTTTGGCATGCCAATATTGCAGCGGCAAAGGAATCTCCTCTGTGTCCTATATTAACAGCAGTTGCAGTTCCGGTTACACTCTTGATTATGTGACCAAAGATACCTGTGAAGGCTATGCCTATTGTGTTTATTGCAAGTATTCAGGAAGCTCGGGCGGCGGTTCAAGCAGCGGCTGCACCAGTCAGCAACGAATGAACTGCCAGTCAGCTGTCAGCAGTTGCAACAGCATTTCTGACAGTTGGCAACGTAATAATTGCCAACAGCAAACACGCTCGCAATATGGTAATTGCTGCTAAAATAAAACTAAACAACAGCCCCTCGCATAACGAGGGGCTTTTCTTTTAAATACAATCCTTTGACTCTCTCATTTAATTTACGACTTTTGCATTTTTAGGTTGCAAAAAAAAAAAACGTTTATCATTAATTCTATAGGCTTTAGTTCTAATTATTTTAGGAGACGTGTCATGTTTAAGTTCCTCAAATCGGGGCTGTTAGCCGCAGCTCTGCTTTTCGCTCAACCAACTACTGCTGCTGATTTGATGCCCTTTAATCATGAGACACTGCTTCTAGACACAGACTCACACACCTACACACACATCGCAGAACTAAAGCCTATACCCAATTCTTATCAATTGGCAAAAGCAACCTTTCTGCCCGAAGCAACCGACGACTTCGGATTTTCCGGTTCAAGTTTGGAAAACGGCCATAACCAAGGTGATAACTGTTCAGGATATGAATTAACTTCTTGTCCTGTCCATGGTTCTTGTTCTTCATGCCCCTTTGACCGTAGGTACCAAAGGCTTATCAGCTGCTCTAACGGATATACCAAAACAGGAAACCGCTGTAAAGCCAGTTCCTGTTCTACTATCGGCTATTTGACTGAGATTCCGGCAAACAAGATCTGTACCAAACATAACGAAGATGATTTAACTTGTTACAAAGACTGCAAAACTGTTTCTTGTTCGGGATATACGTTAAATTGCGATACATTTAATGTCGCCAATTCCTCGGGTAAAACCATGTGTCCGGATTGTGAAAGTGCAAATGCCAACTGCTCACCTAAGCTCTGCAAGCTTACTTCCTGCATAGACGGATATAAAATCTCTGAGAGCGGTACGACCTGCGTTGCCCTTGATGACAACTGCCCTGACGGTTACTTTAAATCTTGTGACACAGGAACTATGGGCGACCCGGAATATACAGAAAAAGGATCCGCTTGCTATCAATGCAAACCTAAAACTGTTAAAGTAGCATTGCCTATTTTATATTCAGATTTAACCACGTCAAAAGAAGTTATTTCAAGCAAAACTCCTATCGGTATTGTCTTTGATGAAAGCAAAAAACTGGCAATTGCTTTGGACAGCCAATCTCAAAAATGGGCAGACTCTGTGGATATACCCGGGTTGACGAATTATGAGTCAGCCCCAAGGTCAGATTACTCAGGAAAAAACAATACAAAAATAATTATAGATTATTGCAAAAGCAAATCAAAAAAGTGCCCGGCTGCCGAATATGCAAATAATTATAAAACAATTGGAACTCTCGCCGAAGATTGGTATCTGCCTGCTTTGGGTGAGCAGATTTTAATTACTAACCAAAAACCCACGTTAGATCCTATTCTATCGAAATTAGGTGGTACTACATTGTCAACAAAATGGCATTGGTCTTCTTCCGAGTATAATTTCAGTTTTGCTTGGTCCCTGGCCAGCGGCGGCGGTGCAAATTCAGGTTACACTAAGTCTAACTCTTACTATGTTCGCCCAGTCATCAGTTATGGTAATATTCCGCAACGCTGCCGCGTTTCTAATTGCCAAAGCTGTACCAGTAACTCCATTGTTATTTGTCAGACCTGCAACAGCGGTTACAAACTCTCTGACGGCTTATGTTGCGAAAGCTCATATAAATATGCCTGCAGCGAAAATGACGGTATGTACGGCAAGGGAACTGCCTGTGGCAATTTATACAAATCATGCGGCTGTTCGGATTCAAATGAAGAATGGGATAAATACAGCGACTCTTGTCAAGAAATCATCCGCGGCCGACTTGAAGATATGAGTACTTATTGTAGTTATCCCGACGGTTGCGGCGGCCATGCAAACTGTGTTTGCTACGGTGCTTACAGCGGAGACATCAGCCGTACATATCTCGAAACATGGTTACCCGGAGACTCTGTTTCGGTTGACCAATGGTCCGTCGAATCCGAGCTTGAATATCAATGCGATGATGAGTGCTATTAATCCTAGATAAAATAAAAAACTCCCCGGTGGCTTTATCCGGGGAGTTTTCGTTTTAAATATCAATCACAAAATATTCGCCGTTTCGAAAGATATGGTCAACATGATAAAGGTGATAATAAAACAGCCGCATAATATGCCCGTGCGTAGCCACACCGGCTTTATCACACCGACAATCCTGTTTGATAAATTCAAGAACTTCCATAAAACGCTCCAACGCCTCCTGTTTTGTCTCTCCACCCGGAAGCCGGACATCATAAGTCGTCAAATCGGGAACATCTAAAATCGCCTGAAATTTTTTGCCGTATATTTCAAAAATATCATCTTCATGTTTATTTTCAGCCTCACCGAAATCGACCTCGCGCAAATCATCAAGCACAACAATCTTAGACTTATTAGCTTCCGCCACAATTTCACCGGTTCTTTTAGCTCTGTCCATCGGACTGACATAAACCAGCGGCAGTTTTACAGCTTCAAGTTCATCACGCAATTTTTGAGCCTGAGCTTCGCCGTTCCGCGTCAGCTGCGCTTTGGAACCATGCGCATCCTGCACCATTCTTTCAACATTGGCAAAAGTTTCTCCGTGCCTGAAAATATATAATTTCATTACCAGCCCCTTTGTTTTTCAAACAAAAACCACCGTTATCTTTGGTGGTTTTTATTATTCAAAAAATTTCATTACCACATATTATTATGGATTTTATGCTCTTTAAATCTGTCTTTCGGCTGTTTCGGTTCATCTGCGGCATAACCCAGAACCACCATTGAAAACGGCTGAATATGCTCGGGCATTTGCAGCAGATGATGAAAAGCCTTCATTCTCTCCTCAACCGGATAAATGCCGCACCAGCAGCTGCCCAATCCTTTACCGTGAGCGCCCAGCAGCAGATTTTCGGTCGCAGCCGCACAATCGCCCATCCAATAATTTTCGTTATATTGTTCTTTGAGATTACCGCAGACAATAATCGCCGCACTGGCATCTTTCAAAAACGAGCTGTAGGGATGAATCGCCATAATTTTATTAAACAGATTCTGGTCATCAACAACAATAAATTCCCATGGCTGGCTGTTGTGGGCTGACGGCGCATGCATTGCCATATTCAGCAATTCGTCAGTATCTTTTTTGGAAAGACGGTTATTCGGCTGAAACTTACGCACCGAACGACGGGTTAAAATTCCATCTTCAATATTCATTTATTTTCTCCTTGTCTGGTTTTATCTATAATTTAAGAGCCCAAAACCTGTTTTGCAACGCTCGCAAACACAAAAAACGGCTGTGCTGTTTAACCAACACAACCGTTTTCTTTCCATTTAAGCTTAATCTTACAGATGAAGTCCGAACTCTTTGTTAAACTGAGTCTTAACATGTTTAACCGCCCGGATAGAATCACTCTTAATCCAAGGACGATAGAACATCACGCAGCAGAAAGCATAAGCATACTGCCACAAACCGTTAAAACACCCGATTTTTATCTTGAGGGGATACTTCCGTGACAAGCGGTTATAAGCCTCAACAACATCTTTGGGAACCTCAAACTCAAGCGGTGCCTGAGTAATATTCTCCTTGAATTTACAACGATTGTAAATCGAGGCAACCTCACCCAGAAGCATAACTCCGCTCGCCAAGCCTTTGCCGTTATAGACCTGAAGCATATCATCAGCCGTTTCTGACGGAACATAATATTCAATGCCTGCCTGATTAACCATCTCAAAGGTATAAGAATCAACTTCTTTATACTGCTTCGGCAGGAAGACCCAAGTTCTTTCCCATCTTTTTGACAAACGGGTCGTCAGACAAAAACAACTGCGTCCCGGTTTTTTAGCAAGAAATTGATATACCTCTAAACAGTTCTTTCCGGTATTGGTTCCGCTGTCTAAAACTGTAATATCTTCTTCTCTGGCACCAAGTCCCAGACAAACGCGCTTGAGCTTCATACCTTCGGATTCACCTTTTTCATTAGTAAACTTAGAAAGCATTCCGCGGCCGCCGACACAAACCAAGAACGGATAGTAATTATAAGTCGTATAAACGAGATAATAAATATACATCGCATAAAAGGCTGACGTAATATCATCGTCTACACAAAAAACATAACGTAGTCTTTTGACTGAGCCATCAGCATTAAAACACGTTGTTTCTACCTTCAAAACTGATAAGATTAACATCATGTCGATAAAATCTTCTTTAGTAAAATACTTTTTCATAAGCGAAAAAAATTTAAATGTTTTTAACTGGAATTTACAAAAAAGATATTCTCCGTCCATGCTTTATCT
>URWU01000067.1 GCA_900551585.1 uncultured Alphaproteobacteria bacterium
CGAGATGTAGCTCCGTCTCGTGGGCTCGGAGATGTGTATAAGAGACAGGCTCAGAGCCGACAGCGGATTAATGCTGATATTGGGGTCGGAAATGTCTCCCTTAATCGAATAGTTGGCAGCAAAGACGGTGCCGTCCTTACCGCTCAGAATGTTTCCGACAATCGGCAATTTGCCGATAAACGTATTCAGCCCATAAGCCGGAGCAATCACTCCATTCATATTTAAGTCTTCAGCCGCCCGATTGTAAGTGCCCTTAACAGTAATGCCCATCACATTGCCGAAAGCTTTGCCCTCGGGGACTTTCAGAATCTGATTTTGATATTCAAACGGAGCATCAAAATGCGAGAAAGTCAGCCCGTCTCCGGTCAGCATATTAACCATACCGGTAAAAGAAGCCACGGTCAGCAGCTTGGCCAGAACCGGCGTATTATGAATACTGAAATCACGGATTTTGGCATGGCCGACAAAGTTTTTGTTTTTCTCGCGCTTGCCGTTAATACTTAAACGGCCGCCGCGCATATTGTCATAAACACGCAGGAATTTCAGAGTACCGCCGGCGTCATTACTGTCAATGGCAAGCAGGTATTCCTTACCGGGGCGCGGCGTGTAATCAAGCTTGAGATATTTTTTCTGATTGGTACCGAAGTTGCCGATTAAATGCATTTCCTGAATGCCGATACCATTACGCAGCTGGGCTGAGCCGGCAAAGTTTTTGACCGAAACAAATTCGTTAGTCCACAAACTGTTCACCGCGATGAAAATATCCGTGTCGGTGACGTTTTCCAAATCATCGTCATCTTTGGCATTTTTCTTGGCGGTTTTGGGTTTCGGCGCCGCATTTTCATCTTTGGCAAAAAACTCCGACAAATCATAACTGCTGCCCGAGACATTGATTTTGACTTTTTTCTTTTTGGCATTAGAGAGTTCAATCTTGGCTTTGGCATTTGTTTTCGGCGCTTTAATATCAAAAATATCAATCACTTTGACCTGCTGTTGGTTATCCAGCACAATTTTGCCGTTCAAAATAAAATCACGTTTATTAAAACTAAAGCTCGGAACAGACTGCAGTTTGCCTTTGGCAAAATTGAGGCGGATTTTGGCTGTTCCAGGCTGTCCTAAAGCTTTTTTCAAACCGAGGAAGGAATAATCAACCGCCGCCGTTGCCATATTGGCCGTAATATCTGCCTGCATGCGGTCACCGTCATAGCTGGTGATTTCTGCATCAACCAAAGCATACCCGTTGATATAGGGCGGATTGATGATATTTGAGGTAATGCCGGCTTTTTTCTTGAAAGCATCATCAAATTTGAAAGACAAATTATAGCGGCTTTTATAAGTTTTGTCGGCAAAATTCTCATTCCAAACAAGGGTCAGCGGAATATCTTCCAGCGTTGCCTCACCAATCACTTTCAGGCCGCTGTTGTTGACTTCCAAGGTCAAATCCTTGGCTTTGACAGCTTTTTTATCAATGACATCAGGGATTTCAACATCATGAAGCAGCGCTTTGACCTCAACTTTGACCTCATCCGGTTCAAGGTTTTGTTTCAGCTCCAAATTAAGATGCAAATCTGTCTCGGCGGTTCCTTTTATCGAATCAGGATTTAAGCCCATCTCGCTGGCATAATTCAGCGGTTTATGGTCGATTAATTTGAGAGCGTCTGTTATCGAAGATTCTGCCTGCAGGCTGATTTCGGCAAAGTTATCATATTTGTTCAAATCATACAGCCGGACAAAACCGCCGTTTACAATCACATTATCGGAAACAGCCTTGTCGACATCAATTTTGATAGTATCATTGCTAAAAGTTGCCGTTCCGTACATATTGGTAATTTTGGGCATGCCTGTCAGATAATCCAGATTAGAATCGGCAATGCCGCCGCTTCCCTTCAAGTTCTGAAAAGCAAATTTTTTACTCTTGCCGTCATAGGCAAAATCAAATTCAAAATCGGCATTCTTAATTTCACCGCCGGAAATGCTTTCCTTGCACCAATCCCATGCCACCGTGCCGACATAACGCGGCCAGTAATCATAAAGCTCGTCAAACTTCATCTTGTCAACGTGGGCTTTTAATTTCACCTCGAGTTTCTCAGGCGATTTTTTGAGAAGATAATCCTTCATACCGCTGACATAAGCACTGATAACCGCTTTTTGCGAGCCTAAATCAAAAGCGGCATTTTCGATTTTGATTTTATCAAGTCCGGCGGAAATATCGCCTTCAAGCATAAAACCGGTTACGTTAAAATTCTGGTCTTCCTGCTCGGAAAAGCGAATTTTGCCGCTGCCGCCCTCAAAATTGAATTTAATATTTTCAATAGCGCTGTCCAAACTCTCAATCACATTATCCTTGTGTTTCAGAACTTCGGCAAAATCAATCAGCGCATCTAAACGGCCGCTGACCGGAACATCTACTTTATATAATTTGGCGGCTTCTTCTTCGCCTAAAATAGTTTCCAGCATATCGTTCGGAATCAAATCAGAAAAATAAAACTGCAGCGCCAGCTTGTTTGAAGCCGGACGAAACTCGCCGTCAAGACCGACGGAAGCAACGCGGTTGTCATTTTTTATCAGAGCGTTAAATTCGCTCTCAATATTTGAAAAATTGCGCTCAAATTTATAATTCAAATCAGAGAAAACCCATTTGCGGCCCAAATCGACCTCGTGGAACTCAACCTCGGCATTCTCAATCGAGATATCATTAATATAGCTCTCCGGATAAGAATTATCTTCGGAATTGAAGCGCTCGACAAATTCTTCAAAGCCGTCAAAGTAATATTCAATTTTTTTCTGATTGGCCTCGTTTTTATTAATTTCCTTGACGCCGTAATCAGTAAAAATATACACCGTCGGCTTGACAACATTGACCGAACTCGGTGCAATCACGCCGCGCAGCAACGCTTTGATACTGAATGAAACCGAGGTTTTGGGCGCAACAATGGTAAAAGTGCCGTCATTTTTGCGATAATCAACGTTAGTGGCAATAATCTTCAAAGGTTTAATCGAACGCACCAACTCAATGTTCACCGCATCCAAAGTCACCGAATATTGGCTGTCATCATGATTCAAGGCTTTGATGATATAAGGTTTTAAGAAAGGCACGGCAATCGGGCCGCGATAGAGCTGCCACAAAAACAGCAGAAACAGCGCCAGAAAGATAACACCGGTAAAATCAAGGATTTTGCGCAGGCGGTAAATGCGAGGATCAAGCTTCTTCATGCAAGACCTCCTGCAGCCAGTTCAAAATATCCAGATAATTACGCGAATCAAACAAATTGCTGTGTTCACCACCGGGATAGATAATCAATTTTTTCGGTTCATTGGCATGGGCAAACAAATTTTCGGCCAGATGAACCGGAACCGTGCGGTCATTTTCAGCTCCCATCACCAGCAGCGGCGCTTTAATATCTTCTATCAACGGCAGATTGTCATAATAATCGCGGACTATCAGCGGCAAAGGCAGCGGAACCGGCACGACCGCTTTGGCCGTATTGAGCAGGCTGTCAAACGGAACTTCCAAAATCAGCGCGGCAAAATGGCCGTTTTTCTGCAATTGATATACGCTGTTGCTGGCCAGATAGGAACCCAGCGACATACCGTAAACGATGATGTCTGAATTTTTATAACCTTGCTTATTCAGATATTCAATCGCGGCAATGGCGTCTTTGGCCAGATTGGCTTCACGCAGCGCACCGTCAATACCGCCGAACCCGCGAAACTCAGGCAGAAACGTGCCGTATCCGGCTTGTACCAAAGGCTGCAGCTTATAATAAAAACTGCCGATATTATGCGAATTTCCGTGCAGAAAAACTATCATCTTTTTACGGCTGCCCGGCTTTGTCATCCAGGCATAAAGCTTGGTGCCGTCAGCAGAATCATAACTGACTTCTTGGGCGAGATAGCCGTTTTGGCGCGCGGTTTCCAAAGACGGACGTTCATTCAGCGGATGATAATAAAAATATTGCGGAAAGAGATAAGCAAAAACACAAAAAGCAACATAGCCGATAACTATACCGACTAAAAATCTCTTCACTATCTGTGCCCAACGTTTCATCAATTATCCTACCTTTGCCGCCAGAGAAGCCGCGAGGAACAAATCAATATCCCCGTCGAGCACCGCTTTGGTATCAGAAGTTTCAACCTCGGTCCGCAAATCTTTGACCAGCTTGTAGGGCTGCAAAACATAAGAGCGAATCTGATATCCCCAGCCGTTGTCCCCCTGATTGTCACGGGCAATTTCTGCTTTTTCTTCGCGTTTTTTCAACTCTAATTCATATAACCTGGCTTTGAGCATATTCCAAGCGCTGTCACGGTTTTGGAATTGGGAACGCTGGTTTTGACATTGAACGACAATTCCGGTCGGAATATGAGTAATGCGGACGGCAGAATCGGTTTTGTTAATATGCTGGCCGCCGGCACCGGAAGCGCGATAAGTATCAACCCGGCAGTCAGATTCATTAATTTCAATATTAATCTCATCATCAATCACCGGATAAACGCCGACCGAGGCAAAACTCGTGTGGCGCCTTGCGCTGCTGTCAAACGGTGAAATACGCACCAAACGGTGAACGCCGGTTTCCGACTTGAGCCAGCCGTAAGCATTGTGGCCGATTACTTTGATTGTCACGGATTTAATGCCGGCAACGTCGCCCTCTTCTTCTTCGACATATTCTACCTTATATTTATGAGCATCAGCCCAGCGGCTATACATACGCAGCAGCATTTCTGCCCAGTCCTGCGCTTCAGTGCCGCCGCTGCCGGAATGGATTTCCAAAAAGGCGTCATTGGCATCTACTTCGCCGGACAGCAAGGCCTCTAGTTCGCCGCGTTTGGTCTGGGCTTTAAGATCGCTCAAATGCGCCATAACATCGTCTAAAACGGCAGCATCATCTTCAGCTTCGGCCATTTCCGCCAGTTCTGTATAGTCGTTTAAATTGGTCTGCATTGAGTCAAAATTACCAAGCGCGGTTTCGAGGTTGGTCTTTTCACTCATCAGTTTTTGCGCCTTTTCGGGATTATTCCACAAATCGGCGTCGGCAGACAGGGCGTTTAATTCTTCCAGACGGAGGACGGCATTGTCGTAGTCAAAGAGACCTCCTCAGCAATTCTAACGATTGCTTGATGTCATCAATCATTTCTACTATTTCGGCTCGCATTGTTTCTGTCTCCGTTTAATACTGGGTTCCGACCTGGAAGTCATCATTGTCTTCCGCCGATTGGAAAATATTTTTATCATCACCGGCGTCTTCAACCGGATTATCATCTGTTCCGCCGCCAATCACCTTTTGTTTGCTTTTATCAAAGTCAAAATCTGGTTTCAAAGCTTCAACAATCACCGATTTGTCAGCCGGAGTTGCCGGTTTGCCTGTGTCATGGTTAATCCGCACCAGTTTGATACCGGTCGGAATACGGAACGGAATATCAGGCTGGCTGGCCAGAGCTTCACGCATAAAGTTATTGAAAATCGGCAAAGCTGCGGCGGCACCTGTTTCAACACGGCCTAACGTCCGCGGCTCGTCAAAACCGACATAAACGGCCACAACCAAGTCAGGCGAAAAACCGACAAACCAGGCGTCCTGTGTTTTGTTAGACGTACCTGTTTTGCCGGCCAGATGTTTGCCCAGTCCGCGCAGACGCGCAGCCGTACCACGGGTCGCAACGCCTTCCAGAATACTGACCATCTGATAAGCCGTCAACGGGTCGACAATTTGTTCGCGGCTGTCATTCAATTGCGGAATCTCTTGTCCGTCGCCCCAAGCGTCAACATTGCAGCCGGCACAGTCGCGTTTGTCTTGTTTTAAGATATTGCGGCCGTAGCGGTCCTGAATTTGTTCAATGAAATAAGGCGTGATTTTTTTACCGCCGTTAACCATCATGCCGTAAGCCCGAGCCATATCGACAACATGGGTTTCTCCGGCGCCGAGAGACATTGACAATAAATGCGGCAAATGGTCATTAACACCAAATTTTTTGGCATATTCGGCCACTTTATCCATTCCGACATCCTGAGCCAGACGAACTGTCATCAGGTTACGTGATTTTTCAATTCCCTGACGCAAGGTCATCGGGCCGTAAAAACGTTTGGAATAGTTTACCGGTTTCCATTTCGGCAACCCCGGTCCCTGGTCAAGCACAAAAGGCGCGTCCAGAATCAAATCCGTCGGCGAGTAGCCGTTATCCAAAGCAGCAATATAAACAATCGGTTTGAAAGCCGAACCGGTTTGACGTTTGGCCTGGGTAGCGCGGTTAAACTGCGATTTTTTGAAATCATAGCCGCCGACAGCCGCCAAAACTTTACCTGTATGCGGGTCAAGGGCGACCAGGCCGCCTTCAACATTCGGCACCTGGCGCAGATAATAGCTGTCATCAGCTAATTTTTTGGCACCGATGGTTTTGTCATCAACTTTTTCAACTACAATGACATCGCCCGCGCTCAAAACAGTTTTGGCCGATTTCGGCGCGTCGCTGATTCCCTGATTTTTAAGGGTTTTGCGCGCCCAGCCTAACAATGACATCGGGATAACGCCCTTTTGCTTGTCTGCCGTTTCAATGACAGCCTTATCATTGTCAACTTCCAACACAAGCGCTTTTTCCCAGCCGGGTTTGGCGCCTTTGGGCATTTCAATCTTGGCAAATTCTTCGGCATAATCGCCGTCCAGAGGAATATTAGCCAGAGGGCCGCGGAAACCGTGACGGGTATCATAATTTTCAATTTCCTGACGGAAAACGCGGGTAGCGATTTCCTGCAATTTCGGGTCAACGGTGGTACGAACAATCAAACCGCCTTCATAAAGGGCGTCATTACCATAATTCTGGCTGATTTCACGGCGCACTTCCTCACTGAAATAATCGGCATTTTTAACAAATTCGTTGTTACGGTCGACCGTAACCAAAGGCTTTTCTTTGGCAATTTCGGCTTCATCTTCGGTTATATAACCTTCTTCATACATACGCTCAATCACCCAGTTGCGGCGGGCAACGGCAGCTTCATGCTTGGTTTTGGGATTATAATTGTTCGGGCCTTTCGGCAAAGCGGCCAGATATGCCATTTCTTCAATCTCGAGCTTGTCAAGCGGCTTGCCGAAATAGTTCAGCGCCGCAGCAGCAACGCCGTAAGAACGGTTGCCGAGATAAATTTCATTCAAATAAAGTTCAAGAATATGGTCTTTGGAAAAAGCCTGTTCAATACGGGTGGCTAAAATAGCCTCTTTGATTTTGCGGGTATAAGACAACTCGGAAGACAAAAGGAAGTTTTTGGCAACCTGCTGGGTGATGGTCGAAGCACCGGCCGGACGGCGGCCTGAGCCCAGATTTTTGAGATTGCCGATAATCGCACGGGCAATACCGGTAAAATCGATGCCGGAATGGTGATAAAAGTTTTTATCCTCAGCAGAAATGAACGCCTGTTTGACTTTTTCGGGAATTTTATCAACCGGAACGAACAAACGTTTTTCGTTGGCATATTCCATCAGAAGCTGACCGTCACCGGCATAAAGACGCGTGGTTACCGCCGGCTCGTATTTGGCAAGCTGGTGATAATCCGGCAGTTGGTCGGCATATTCCCACAATGAACTGATGACCAGCACAATTACGATAACCGCAAAGAAAAAGAAAGTGCTAATCAGCGAAGAGAGTGTCTTGAACATTTTAACCCTATTTTATCATGATAAATCTGTCTCTTATACACATCTGACGCTGCCGACGA
>URWU01000068.1 GCA_900551585.1 uncultured Alphaproteobacteria bacterium
CGAGATGTAGCTCCGTCTCGTGGGCTCGGAGATGTGTATAAGAGACAGACACATACAAGATACCTTAAATTACTGTGTTTTTAATTTTTAAATCTAAATTTTTATGGAACAAAAAAATCTGACAATGGCAGGGGCACATCTGGTGCTTATCGATCAAATTCTGCAATGGCGTAAACAATACCAAGCTGTTGGAAATGCCGCCGTTATCCGTTCTGAGTGCAAATCTTCTCTTTTAGTGAAGAATCTGCGACAAAAAGGAGATTATTTTAACTTCAAAAAACAGACGCACCTTCTTCCTTCAACCGTTAAAGGACAAAAGGAAGTTATTGTTCTGCGCGAACGTATATGGGGGTTAAAAATCGGCAATCAATTAGTTTTTGACGTCGGAAATTATTCTTTGCAAGCTCTGCTTAAAGTGGCATTGAATATTCCCATGGCCAAAATCTATTCTGACAGCCTCATGTGTTACTATTCTAACGGACGCAGAGTATTGCGGGCAGTTAAACCGATTGCTCTGGTTAACAATTTTCGAAACCCGCCGCTGAATGACTGGCTGACAATAAATTGGGAAGCTGCAGAAAAATTCTTTCCCGAGGAAACAGCACAGCTTTTACATGATTATCCTAATATTAAACCCAAGCATTGGCGTTTGATGACAGACAGTAATGTCGAGACACTGGTTATCGCACAAGATGAGAATTATGATTATTACATTCCGTTTCAATGTCTCCTCAATGGAGACAATATTGATGGCAGCTATTGTAACAACATCATTACCCGTTTAAACGGCTACGGCAATCTCCAGCCGCTGTTTCATGAGTTCAGCAAAATGCTCAATGCCAACGGCGACCAGGAACTGCAGAAAGACCCGTCTTTACGGTGTTTTGAACGGACTTATTATACCAACACTCGGCAAACAGCCAAACATTCTGACTTTTGCCGCATAATAAAGTCTCTGGAAACCTTGGCAGATAATAAGGAAGAAAAGGAATATCCTTTTTATGAACCTTCTGTAAACAAAATTGAACTCGCTGTCGGTTTTGCGGACATACCGTACGAACAGGCTTTCGCAATGTCAAAAGACAAAACGGAACTGAAACGCCGCTTTATTGCCGGAGAAAGAGTATTCTGCGTTAATGTCGAAGGTAAAATCATAGATTCCCGCAATGTTGTCAACAGCCGTTACTTTAAAATCGGTAACGGTTGCCGAATAATTTTGGTACCGGACAACGTTTATGAAGCTTGGGGCCGCGAGTTCTCTCCACAAATGGTAGAAGCTCTCAGTCGTAACCGCAATTTTGATTATAACCGTTACGGAAACGACTATATGCGCAATATCTGCGGCCGTGAACGTCAACAGTTTAATACAGTTAAACGAGTTGCCAAAGCTGTCGTCGGCGGAGCCAAACTGGTAGCGGAAGGAACGGGATTCGTTGTCGAAACAGCAGGAACAGCCGCCGGAGTTTTTTTGTACTTAGGACTTGAAGCTGCAGACAGCATATTTGACAAGGTCGCTTATGCAATTGAGCCCGTAGAACAAGTAGAAGGAACTGGAGCACACTATTCCTCTCCCGAACGTCGTGGTTGTATTACCGGACGATATCATTAAATCTTTGTTAAAAGAGAAGGAGTTTACTTTTGTAAACTCCTTTTTTTTGCTTTTGCCAAACGACTAAATTTACAATAAAAATAAACCTCTTCACTATTGGAGAGCTGTTTTTATGGTTTATCCAGATGAACTGATCTCATTTCATTCGGCTGCACAGGTGCTTATCTGCTTTGCTGACCTGCATTCTTCCGCTCGATTTTCGCTGATAGTCGAACCAACTTCCCGTTAGTTCAAAAGCTGATTTTCCCATAATAAAACCCTCCGCTTTGGGAGGGTTTTATTATGGTGGGCCCAGATGGACTCGAACCAACGACCAGACCGTTATGAGCGGCCTGCTCTAACCAACTGAGCTATGGGCCCATGAACAAACATGGTAATTGTTTCTCTTATGGAAACAATTCAAAATAATAAGAGCAGGCCTGAGTCGCTCCGTAAAATTCGGCTTTGCCTCATTAACTTCGCTTCTGTCGTTCACTTGTAACGGTTGTTTCATATCGTTTTCACTCATTCACAACCGAACTGCGTTTCACCCGTCGTCAAAAAACTTGCTGCAAGCAACTTTTTTATCCTCCGGCTAACCAACTGAGCTATGGGCCCATGAATTAACATGGCTGGCATTTTGACACCCCTATCATAGCTAAAAGCAATCAAAAGCCGAACGTTAAAGAAAATAAGATATAAGCCTTTCTTAGTCAAGAGCTATTTTCATCTCCCGTCAAAGCAATAATAAAGCCCATAAACTTAATTTATCGTTTATGGGCTTAAATTTTTTAGTTAATGAAATTCTTACACTGTTTTTGCAACAATTTCACCGTTCTTGAAAACAAAAACTTCATCTTCAAAACGTCCTTCCTTATCGTGCATTCGAATCTCCTCTCCCTCTTCAATCACGGCAAATTCATAATCAAGATAGTTTTCAATAAGATGCATTTTCGTCATCAAAGCTTCACGAGAAGCAAAAACCTTGACATAAACAATACCGTGGACCGGACCGGAACTATCGGGCAGCATGCCGTGAAAATCACAAACAAAGCACGGACACCCTATCCATCCATCATTTTCAGGGTCACGTGACAACCACACCAGCTTGATAAAATAAGAAGGATTTTCCTTTTTAGGATCGTCAACCTCCAAATCATTATCAATCATATTGGCTGACAAAAAGGCTTTCATTAACTCAATTGCTTTTTGTTCATTCGGAACAAGTAGTTTTCTTTTCATAAGCATAATTATTTATTAGATTTATAAATTCGGGGCTGAGAATAGGCTTATAATCTTGTTTTGTCAAATATAATTAATCCAGAGCCTCGACAATATTATGATTATGAGCAAAAGACTTGACCAAAAATGTCGTCACGTCTGCCTTTGAATATTTTTGAAACAACAAACCGTGACCGAGACACAGACCGACATTAATATTAAAATCTGTCTGCTGCTCATTCAGATATTTTGCCTGAGAAATCGGGTCACAACAAGGCCCCGACATTTCTTCACAAATTTCGCACGCATTCAAACCGCTTTCCTTGCAGTTTAGCGCAACCACGTCAAAACCCTCAGCTTTGAGTCTTTCAACCAGCTTATCTGCATATTCCTGCACCCCTTTGCAATTGGCAATTCCCAATTTTTTAAATCCGGAAATTTTTGCAAAATCAATCAGCTCCTGCAAACGGGATTTGCTTTTAGCTTTTGCCGATTTAATCATAACCTCGCGGTCTTCACTCTTATAGTCACATGTCATTTTTCTACTTTCCTTAAATTCAGACTTCTTTTATTTAAAAAGCAAAACACTCAAGCTGTCAAGCTCAAGTGTTTGCTTATGATATCCCCTAAACTGCGCTTAGTTGTCCAAAAAGCTTCTGAGCTTACGGGAGCGGCTCGGGTGCTTTAACTTACGCAGGGCTTTAGCCTCAATCTGACGAATACGCTCACGGGTAACGTTGAACTGCTGGCCGACTTCTTCCAAAGTGTGGTCGGTGTTCATGCCGATACCGAAACGCATACGCAAAACGCGCTCTTCACGCGGTGTCAGAGAAGACAAAATGCGGGTGCAGGTTTCCTTCAAATTCGAATGAATAGCGGAATCCAAAGGCTGCAAAGCGCTGTCATCGGCAATAAAATCGCCCAGAGAAGAATCTTCTTCGTCTCCGACCGGAGCTTCCAAAGAAACCGGCTCTTTGGCAATTTTCATCACCTTGCGGACTTTTTCCAAAGGCATTGACAAACGTTTGGCCAATTCCTCGGGAACAGGTTCACGGCCCATTTCTGCCAGCATTTGGCGCGATGTACGAACCAGTTTGTTAATTGTCTCAATCATATGAACAGGAATACGGATCGTACGAGCCTGATCGGCAATTGACCGGGTAATTGCTTGTCTGATCCACCAGGTTGCATAAGTCGAGAACTTATAACCGCGGCGATATTCGAATTTATCAACGGCTTTCATCAAACCGATATTGCCTTCCTGAATCAAATCCAAGAACTGCAAACCGCGGTTAGTATATTTCTTGGCAATTGAAATAACCAGACGCAGGTTGGCCTCAATCATCTCTTTTTTGGCACGTTCGGCTTCACGCTCGCCTTTTTTAATCGTATCGACCATACGACGGTATTCGGTAATCGGCAAACCGCATTCCGTGGCCATTTTGGCAACGCTGTCACGCAGTTCGGCAATTTCCAAGCCGTATTTTTCAACAAAAGTTTTCCAATGCTTGTCGCTTTTTTTCGAAATCTTTTCAATCCAGTTCGGATCGAGCTCTGATTTCTGATAAACTTCAAGAAAATCTTCACGTTTGATTTTGCAGGACAAAGCATAACGCAGCAGTTTTCCTTCCAAACCCATCAGGCGTTTGTTCAGTTCGTTCAACTGTTCAACCAGCTGTTCAACGCGGATAGCATTCAGATGAATAGAGCTCATCAATTCAACCAGCTCTTTTTTAACCTGCAGATATTTTTTCTCAACAGCCGGAGTAACGCATTTGCCGGCAATGATTGCGGCCACGCGCTGACTTTGAATTTTTTTCAAATCGTCATAATAACTGGAGATTTTGGTCAGGATTTCCAGAACCGGTTCCAAAAGAGCTTCTTCCATTGCGGAAACAGAAGCCGAAATACGGCCGGCAGCCGCATCGGGATCTTCTTCATCACCGCTTGTTTCGGAATGTTCGGCAGTTTCGCTGTCATCTTCCGGCTCTTCATCATCTTCGCTGTTGCCTTCGACATCATCGTCAAGCTCAATGTCATCGGTCAAATCATCGTCAATATCGTCCAGATTGTCTTTCTCGGCAATCTCTTCGGCAACCTTGTCAAAATCATCGTCCGCAGCCACATCTTCCTCAAAAGCAATGGCATCGGCATCATCGCCGTACATCATTTCCAAATCAACGATATCACGCAGCTGCATACGGCCTTCAATCAGGTCATCACGCCAGCCGGCAATGGCTTTCAAAGTCATCGGACTTTCGCACAAACCGTCAATCATCACCGTTTTACCGGCTTCAATACGTTTGGCAATGGCAATTTCGCCCTCACGGGACAACAATTCGACGGTACCCATTTCTTTCAGGTACATACGAACCGGGTCATCGCTGCGGCCCATCTCTTTTTCATCAAAGTTGCCGCTTTCGTCATCGTCATAATCTTCAATAACGTCTTCGGCTTCCGGCTCAAAACTGTCAACATCGGATTCGGCAATAATACTGATTCCCATGTCCGAAATACCGGTCATGATATCTTCAATATTTTCTGAGGATTCTTTTTCAGGAGGCAGAGCACGATTCAGCTCTTCTACAGTAATGTAACCACGGATTTTGCCTTTATCAATAAGCCGTTTAACCGCACTTCCGAGATTATCAATCAAAGGGGTGTCGCTGCCTGCACCGTCGTACAGGTCTGGATTATCTATATCTGACATGAATATTCCTTTAAAATCGATTTTTTAAATATATAAATTGCTAGCTTTAGAAAAGCTTTTAATAACTTATATCACATTTGTCAACACTTGCTTTCGGCTTTGCAGCCGAGAATGCTCTCAAACGGCCATAATTTAAGGTTTTATTATCGTTTTTCAAGGGGAGCTAATTTAATTCTTGTGTATTAAGCAGATTTTCCTGCTCTTTTTTCAACGATTCGTAGCGCTTATAAACATCATCGGGAAACGACTCGGAGGTCTGCATGATTCTCAGACATTCCTTAATCTCGATTTCCAACTGCCGCAGCTGCGATTCGACAATGCGCAAATCAATATTTTCACGCATTCGCACATCATTGGGATTTTGCAGGCGCAGCATTCTGAACTCGAGCAGCGTTTCCGCCGTTTTTTCAAGTCCGCGCTTTTTCAAAGCTTCAAGCATTTCTTCAAAACTTGAAACTTCTTCCTCATGGGCAATATCAAAAATGCTGTCCAGCAGCCCGCGCAGCTCATGGCTGTTGATGTTAAAATTCAGCAGTCTTTCTTCATATTCATCAATCAGGTTCGGATAGCAGACCAAAGCCGACACCACAAATTTTGCAACCAACTCATCAAGCTGAACTTTCGGCGTTGCCAAAGCGGCCTGATGATAATCCGGCTCGTTATTGCGACGATAATTATTCGGACGACGCTGTAGATACGGCGCTTTGCGCTCGCCGCTGTCGTTTTTTTGAAAACTCTGCTGCCTTGCCCGCCAAGAAGCTCCGCGCCCGAGCTCGTTGTAAATTTTGTCCTGCATGTCCTGACTATAATAGTTGCGGACTGTCTCATCGGCAATTTTAGCAACTTCTTCTTTGATATTTTTTTCAATCAAAGCTTTTTGTTCCGGAGTTGAGGTTTCCATATCCTCAACATTTTTGCGCCATAACAATTCTTTCAGCGGCACGGTTTGGGAAATAGCTTTATCAAAAGCTTCACGGCCGAGGGTTTTCAAAAACTCGTCCGGATCTTTGGCTCCCTCAAGGAAAACATACTTCAAAGAATTTCCGGCTTTCAAAATCGGCAAAACACGGTCGACCGAACGGGTTGCGGCCCGCTTGCCGGCATTATCACCGTCAAAGCAGCAAATCGGTTCATTGACAACGCGCCAGGCCTCCTGAATCTGATCTTCGGTCAGAGCGGTCCCCAGAGGCGCCACAGCATAATGGATGCCGTAATTATCCATGCCGATAACATCCATATACCCTTCGCAGATAATCAGCTTCTTTTCTTGGAAACCGGCATCTCGCGCATTGTTGAGATTATAAAGCACGCGTCTTTTATTAAAAATCGGCGTCTCGGGCGAGTTCAGATACTTAGGCTGCCCGTCACCCATAATCCGGCCGCCGAAAGCAATCACCCGGCCGCGCTTATCCATAATCGGAATCATCACCCGGTCGCGGAAAAAATCATGCGGGCGGCGGCTTTTATCTTCAGGAATGGATAACAAACCAAGCTCGACCATTTGCCTGTCTTCAACCCCTTTTCCGGCCAGGTACGTTTTGAGACCGTTATTGTTCGGAGAATAACCGAGACGGAATTTATTGATAATATCATCACCGAAACCGCGGCGCGACAAATATTCCAAAGCGCGGGTTCCTTCGGGCATACGCAGGCTTTTTTCAAAAAACTTGCAGGCCATATCCATCACATCATAAAGCGTGGCCTTTTTTTCGTTTTCCTCATGCTGCTCGCGTGAAATCTGCGGCATCGGCAGCCCGGCTTTGTTGGCAAGCTTTTCAACGGCTTCCATAAACGGCAGATTATTGGCTTCCATCTCAAACTTGATAATATCGCCATGCGCACCGCAGCCGAAACAGTGATAAAAACCTTTGGCCTCATTGACGGTAAAAGACGGCGTTTTCTCATTATGAAACGGACATAAGCCGGTATATTCCCGCCCTTTGCGGACAAGCTTAACCCGAGCGCCGACCACATCAACAATCGAAACTTTCGCTCTGAGCTCATCTAAGAATTTCTGCAAATCCGCCATTTATTTTCCTGTTTATCTTTCAAATTCGCAAATTTTTGTTTTTATCACTCATATTCTAATTCGCGGCAATAACATAACAAGTATTAATA
>URWU01000069.1 GCA_900551585.1 uncultured Alphaproteobacteria bacterium
CTTTTTAAATTTTCCAAAGAAAGCTGAACGTCGTTTAAGAAAGAAACAACCGTGCGTCGGTCTTCCGATTTGACAGAATAAGCCGGTTTCTTGGCAAATTCAAAGACAATGCGGGCGAATTTGTCATGATTGCCGTAAGAAACTTTTACTTTTTTTGAGGCATTATCAATGCTTTTTTTGCCAAGTTCGGCTTTTTGTCTGCTGATGTCGATTATCAATTTGCCGTTTTCAACGCGGTTTTTGGCATTGACAGGAGCATTGGCCGTCAAAATGATGCTGTGGCCGTTTGAAGAAATGTTTTGCGAAACAATGAAGTTATCCAAGTGTTGCGGAGCGTCTTTCAGCTGGCGGGCAAGCGGGCTGTTGAAAGAAATTATCAGTTTGTTTTCTTTGGTTTCGACTTTGTAGTCTTCTTTTTCCGAAATCGGCAGGCTGATGGAAGCACTGTCTTGATTTTGGCGGTAAACTGCGGCGGCAGAAGCCTGAGACGGAGCGAGCAGGACGGCAAACAGCAACAGCCCGAAACAAAGCGGGCTGAAATCAAAAGCTTTTAATATGTTGTGTCTGCGGTTCAAAATTCTGCCTTTTAGATGTTTCTGCTCAATAATTCAGTTGTGACGGCCTTGGCTTTCAGCGCATTCATCTGGGAGAGAATGGCCGAAGAGGTCGACGGTTTCATTTCTTTTAAGATAGCTACGAGAATATCCAGTTCAAAAGTGTTGAAAATGCGGGCAGCGTCTTTGGGTTTCATCGTCGAATACATTTTGACCAGAGAATCGAGCTGGGCTTTCTCTTTGTCATTATATTGGTTAATCAGTTTCTGCAGGCGGTTTTCATATTCTTTGAGCTGCTTTAATTTCTTGTCGATTTCATCTTCGGCAACTTTGAGCTGGATTGCTTTCTTGTCAATTTCCTGAGAACGGATATCCAGAGCTTCGCGGCGTTCGGCCAATTCTTGCAAAATGGCGATTTCCGATTGTGTAAAATTGCTGCCGGGAGTGTTGTTGACAGGAACCGGAACATTGCTGTCGCTGCGTTCCAGAATCTGGGTCAGCTGGGCGGTTTCCTGAGTATTTTTTTCTTCGGCCAGAGCTTTGTTCTGCGAAATGCTGATTTTGGGCAGTTCGCGATTGACAACGGTGTCAAACACGCTGTTGATTTTGACCGACAAGGACAAAACGGCGGCAAAAATGAATACCGGCAGGAGGCGAATATGAAATTTATTTTGGTTAACAGACATTTTTTATCCCCGGTTATTCCTATTTTATGGCGCGCAGCGCTTTTAAGAGTTCCATTTCGGCTTCGGATTTGGAATCTTCAATATTATCGTTAAATTGCAAATCATCATCTTCCGTGCGGTTGAAGCTGCTTTCCAGAACATTGGCGGCCGGTTTGGCCGGTGCTGCCGGCTCTTTGATGTTGCGGCCGTTTTTGATGACCCCTTCCAAACGGTCGGCCAAATTGTCGGCGCGTTCGTTGATAAACATCAGGTCATCTTTGAGTTCTTTGGCGCTGTCAACGACTTCTTTCAAATCCGAGCTGGAATGTTCGGTGACGGATTTGAGTTTCGGAATGCTGTTTTCTGCTTTGAAAGTCGCGTCGTTCAAGGCTTCGACCAGTTTGGCCAGAGAACTTTGATTTTGGCGCAGAATGGTCAGGTTTTTGTTGAGACGGTAGGCATAGATAATCGTCGGAATCAACAAACCGATAATGATTAAGTTGATAATTAAATCCAAATTATCCATTTTTCTCAGCCTTTCCTTTTACTTTGATAACCACATGGTTAGACTTGCGCCCCATGGAACCGACAATGAGCGGAACATCGCCGCAAAGCAGGGTGATGTCTTCATGCGGAGACATATCCAGCGGCAGGAAAGATCCTTTTTCCCAACCGGAGATTTCGCCAAACTTGACTTCTACATCGCGCAGAACGGCATTAATTTCAACTTCGGTATCCCATAATTGTTCCATCAGGTGGTTTTCCCAGATGGCGTCGCGGCCGAAACGTTCACCCATAAACATTTGCAGCAGCAGTTCGCGGACAGGTTCCAAAGTGGCATAAGGAATCATTAAATCGATTTTGCCGCCGCGGTCTTCCATGTCAACCCGGAGACGGGCAACGATAACGGCATTTGACAAACGGGAGATGGTGGCAAAACGCGGGTTGGTTTCCATACGGTCATAAACAAAATTGACAGATGTAATCGGGTCAAAAGCGGTTGACAGGTCAGATAAGACCAATTGCAGCATATCTTTGACAATGTTTAACTCAATGGTGGTATAAGGGCGTCCCTCAATACGCATGGCGGCAGTGCCGCGGCGGCCGCCGAGCAAAACGTCGACAATCGAATAAACCAGCGAGCTGTCCAGAGACATCAGGCCGTAGTTGTCCCATTCTTCCGCTTTGAAAACGGTGAGCAGGGTGGGCAAAGTCAGGGAATCGATATATTCGCCGAAACGCATGGACTCTATGCTCTCCAGCGAGACTTCGACGTTGTCCTGTGTAAAGTTACGCAGGGAGGTTGCCATCAGGCGGATAAGTCGGTCGAAAACGATTTCCAGCATCGGCAGACGTTCGTAAGAAACCATTGAGCTGTTGAGAATGGCGCGGACACCGGTTTTCATCGAATGATATTCGGTGTTTTCTTCGTCTTCGTTGTCATATCCCAAAAGCGAGTCAATTTCTTCCTGATTGAGGATTTTGGCATCGCCATTGTCTGCGGAAGCGGCTTTGCCGTCTTCTTTGACCTCAATCATATCCGCCCAATTATTCTCGGTTTTTTCGGCGGTTTCAGTCTTTTCCTCTTTTACTTCTTCAGCCACGTTAACTTTCCTTTTTAACTGTTTTTTTGTACTTCAAAGCTTTTGAAGTTTAAATTTTCAATTTTTATCGGAGCCGCAACCAGGTTAATCCGGTAAAGCAGTTCCTCTTTCAGCCAATAGAGGCCGTTGGCACCGTTGATTTCATCGGAAGTGAGTTCGCTGGTGTGGTTGATGATGATATCATTAAACCGCGGCAGCAGCGCCTCAATGGTTTTTATATCTTCCATATTGGATAATTCAATACTTATTTTGATATGGACAACTTCTTTGGTGCCGTCATGGGTTTTAATCTGGGTTGAGATTTCAGGCAAATCATAAAAAATCAGCAGCTGTTTGCCGGCTTTGCTGTCGCCTTCATTAGATTTTTCAACAACGCTGTAGGGCAGATTTGACGTATCTTCAAACTTGGAACCAAAGGTGTGATACATGCCGACGGCAATGCCGATGACAATCAGCACCGGCAAAAGGAAAATCAAAATTTTCTTTTTGTTGATTTTTGAGGACGAACCTTCATCGTCCAGCTTGTCTAAATCGTCGTCAAAATCGGCCATAACCGTACTCCGGGAGCTTTTTATGCAGTTAGATTAATCTTTGAGCTATTTTATAATATTTTTTTTATAAATAAATGCAAATCTGCGACTTATTAAACATTAGTTAACATTTTAAGCCGCAAGACACAAAAAAATCCCCTCGGGAGAGGGGATTGTTGAGAACGTAATTACCAGTAAGCATCATTTCCGTAATTAAGTGTCGTGTCATTTAAGCGTGTGGCCGAAGCATCACCGGAATCTTTTTCCTTATCACGAATTTTGCTTAGTTCTGTTTGGTTATGTGCCATATATTTGTCAACATATTTTTCATCGAAAGAAGATGAAGATCTGTCAAAGTAGCAGTAAACGGTGGCAATTGCCGACAGCTCTTCTTTGAAGACAGGAAACAGGTTCCAAAAAATGGTATTGTTGTCTACTTTTGAAATATCTATACCGATAGCTTGGGCATATTCTTCATAGTCCTTAGCCGGATAAATAAAGCCCATGATACCGTGCCAGCCTTTAAAACCTTCCTTGTTAGCAGCGTCGGTATAATAAGCCTTAATTGTTGTGTTCAGCCAGGTGCTGACCTGGAAAGTGTAAGGTGCATTATGAACTTCAGCCCAGTATGGCGGCGGAGTGGGGGAAACCAAATCATCGCCGGTTTTAATATTTAAATTACCGCCGTTGTCAAATACATGAATAGTTGTGGCACTGGTTTTTTCATATTTGCCTGTTTCATTGGTTTTAATGTTGTCACCGCGCGGGTCTTTACGGGATCTTATAACTCGGTATTCTCCTTTTTTATCCTCCGGCACATTCAGCCCAGAAATTTCATTATCATTTTTTAGGATATCGGGAACACCCGCCTGAGCCATAGCAAAGCGGATAGGCGTAATGGTCGCGACCTTCATATACCCCGGAGGGCAGTTCGGCGTCGGAATAAAACCGAGCCACGGAGAAGTATCACAGGCTGTATTAGCATCACCACATTCTTCCAAATCGTTCAACATGAAGCCTTTATTTGTTTTATAACTTATTGAATTTGTAACCCAGTTACCAGTCTTACCCTCTAGTACATAATAAGTATTATCCATGACGTAGATACCTTTATTAATAAAGTCGGGCAGGATATCGCTCAGACGCGCACCCCCGCGAGAGGAGAGTTTGATGTCATGCATCATTGAAGTGTATGCAGGGTTAACTTCATAATCATATATTCCTAATGTTCCATCAGCTGCAGAATCTTGTTCTATGTTGGATAACAATCTGTCTGCTTTGATATAACCACTGGGATTGTCTTTATCATCATTTCTTGCGATTTCGATAACGCCGCGGCGAATATAAATCGGGGCAGAACCGTCATTGGTTGGAGTGATGTTACCGTCAATTTTAATAAGAGAGTCGCCAATGCCGCTATTAATATTAAATTCATTCGTCTGTGTATCGATTTTATTGTCTTGAAACGTTGCCGCATAAGTATATTTCTCGCCAATTTGCTTTTTACCAATTTTAAGCTCGCCTTCAAGAGTTGCTAAAGCGTTACCGACTATTAAGTTATGACTTTTCCAGCCTGAACGTGTTCGCAAATCATTATATGTTGCGGCTATTTTTACAGAATCACTATCCGAATCATTCACATCAAAATTATATCCGGAGAAATTTGTCTGATTTCCATACCCGGCCTGTAACTTTTTAGATGTGGTATATCCTTCCGTTGTGTCATTTATATCAAAGATTTTTTCTCCGTTGATATTTGCAACGACATTGGATTCAAAAGTTGTGTTACCGGTTTCGGCGGCAACATTAAAGCCGTACAAATCAGAGCCTGTTATTTTTCCGGCTCGAACGGTATTTGAATTTGAAATAAAATTAAATCCGTTTCCACCGTTAGAGGCACTTAGAGATCCTTGAACTTCGGCATTATTGTCAATATTCACAAAACCATAAACATCGAGATTAGTCCCGACAGTTACTCTATTATTCAGAAGTGGGTCATCGGTATCTTTGCCGTTTATATTAAGCATTCCGTCAAAAAAGTCGGCGGTACCTTCGTTTTTGACATAAAATTTATTATTCATTACTTGAAATTTATCTTTATCCGCAACGATAACATCTTTAGCGAAAGTCAATGTTGGTTTACTGTCTTTGTTGGCAACGGTAAAGTTGCTGTCTAAAGCATTTAAGTAGCCGGCAATATTAGCATAATCGCCGATATCGGCATATCCGGACATGGTTGTGTTACCCTCTTTAGAGACTTTAAAATCACCGCTGGCCGCAACCATGCGGCCGTCATCGCCGCTGGCAAAGAAGGGGGCGCTGCAGCTCGGGTCGTCAGAGCTATAACAGGCGGCCTGATCTTCACCTAAAAATAATTTATTTTTATGAAACATACTTTCAGTATTGACAACAAAGTTTCTGCCTGCTGCCCGCAGGGTGTCTTCAATATTGGTTTCACCTTCAACAACCAGATTGACATTTGCCGATGTGGTTTCGTCGGGTTGTCTTTTGGTAATCGTTATCTTGTCCCCAGCAGCAATAAGATTAGTAAGTTGGTCAATATTTTGTCCGCCCATATGGAGAGTAGTTTCCATAGTATTGTAAATTTCACGCCCGGGAGTTAAGACACGGTGCAGAACGTTTTTACCACCTGCGGTACCGTCGGCGACGGCTTCAATAGAAGTTGCGACAATAGTACCGGAATCGACGTTTTTATCAGGGAGTTTGTCCTTTTCAATTTGCCATACCCCCTGAACACCTGTTGCTTTGTCTTCATCAACATAACCGCCGTTGGTTCCGATCATTGAAGCAATACGGGCAGAACGCATACGAGTAAAAGACGGGTCAACCTTGCCGGACTTATCAGTTTTGGCAACCAGAACGGCAGTCAGAGCTTTACGCTCGCCGGACGGATCTTTGGTTTGCTTGATTGCCACCTTAAAATCTTTGAAAAGTTTGCCGTCGGGCTGGAAGCCGAGGGGCAGATAGTCGCTGAAGTGCTTGATATCGTTAACAGTTACAGTTTGAGCGTCCGTATCAGTATCGGGAGTATTAAAAGCACTATAAGACTGAGAAATGCCGGATATATTTGATTCGATAGTATCGCCGGCAGTAATTCTAGTGTAGTTATCGCGGAGATAATCATCAATACCTTTGACAATAACCCTGACCTGGCTTGCAGCGTTAATATCCTGCATTTCGGTTGTTCTTTCAGCCGCTTTTTTGTAGATAACGGGAGTAACCATGGAAATAAGCCCCAGCATAGCCAGTGCCTCAATCATCAGACTACCTTTTTGAGTCCGTAAATCATTAATTTCCTTCAACATCGTTTTTCTCCTTAAACTACCCGCCTAGCTGTAATAAGTGAGCATATACTCATAAATATAAATCAAACACAAACCATTTCCGTTGTTTTTATTTCCGCATTTTTCCGCAAAACCGCCGTTATTTGCAATATAAGACGGTATTTCAAACCGAACCTGATGTCCTACCGTTGAACTGCCGTCTTCCTCATATTCTACGGCATGCAGGCCTTCTCGGCCACGCACGGCAAGCTTTTTACAGGTTTTAATTTCGGTTACCGGATCAGTCTCAAACTCTTCACAGCTCGGATAGCCGAAGCTGTTATCATAACCGATGATTTGTTTCATCGCATTGTTAAAATCATTATTCGGCAGCCCCGTTTTGACATTCAGCCATCTCTGGGGAATAACCGTATAAGCAACCAAATAGCGGATAGCCTTTTCATTGGCACAATCCATTGCCTGAGATTGATTACTCCGGTTTAAACAGTAAATTTCCGTAACGACACTGCCATCATCCTTAAAACCGTAAGGTAAATAAGTAAGACCTTTTTCAGGGTCGGGAGCAAGCTCATCTTCAGTCAATATTCCGGCCTGATAAGTAATATTATTTGACTTATATATAGTGCCGTCATTGCCGACAGAATGTGCATAAGGCGGCGTATTTCCGCGCATATAACGGCCGGCAGCCTGTTGTTTGATGACTAATTTGGAAATTAAGGCTTTAGCCACGGGTTCAACCTCAATCTCACGGATATCAGCCCGGTGAGAGAGGTTAAAAGAATAAAGCATGGCCATAAATGTTGCCAATAAAACCCAAATATACATCTGTTCTGTCTCTTATACACATCTGACGCTG
>URWU01000070.1 GCA_900551585.1 uncultured Alphaproteobacteria bacterium
CGGAGCCAGAGCCTCGCAATCTTTTTTCAAAACCGCCTATTTAAGCCATTTTTCAAACTTTGCGTCTCTCAAAAATCTCTCAGAATTTTATTTTTGCTTATAACCGCAAATTCGTATGAGGAATTGCGAACCTTACACTGAGGTGTCGATTGAAACGCAAAGTCTACTACTTTATCAATCTTCTGTATTTCATAACCATTAAGGCTATCAAACATAGCAGCCAAGCGATAAGGATCGCAATTTTCACCATCAACAAAAATTCGGAAGGTTTGATTTCTCGAACCCTTTTCGACAAACTGAAGGCTACAGCTTTGGCTATATCCTTTTAAGCACTTAAAACTTAAATGTTTTACTCTCTCCTGCTTTAAATTCAACTGTTTGTGATTTACCGCCGGCTTTAATATTAAGCTTTTGGTCAATATCCGAAGTAACGGTTGCGCTTATTGTTTTACCGCCGTCTGTCCATTTTAATTCAGTTACGGTAGCACGGTTACGGGTTTTAATCCCTTTAAGCGTTCCGTTTTCAAAACCCGAATTCGGGAGGGCCGGAAGAAACTCAATATCATTATTATGTGAATAAACAAGAGCTTCATTTATAATTCCGAGATAGCCTATCGCAAAATCAGTACAATAGCAACTGCCTTGGTCATAATCGTGGTTAGTCATTAGTGAATCGTACCTGATTTTATGGTTCATAAGTTTAACGAGGGCATCTGTTAAAGAATCTGAGTCCTTTAACCTTGAAGCAATAAGACTGCGGTGAACAAGTGCGTGTGACGCTTCATTTTCACTCTGTCTGTTTGCAATTGCCTGCTCGCAGGCTTTTGACAGTTCATCATTTCCCTGCGTTTCAAAAAGCGGCCATACACCGTAAAGATGACTTAAATGACGATGTTTATTATTTTCATCAAATGAAGTTGTTGCCCATTCTTTAAGAGCGCCTGTTTCATCATAAAGATACGGCGGAAGATTTTTTTCAAGTTCCTGCCATTTAGAAGTATCAGCACTTTTATCAATGTCGCCCATAACTTTAATAAGCATATTAAGATTATCACGGCAGGCAGAAATATCAATAGCACAGTTAGCATCCGATGGGCTGTTATAATTTGACGGATTATTTTCAGGCGAATAGCTTGGCAAAATGCAATATGTTTCACCGTCATTTAATGATGTTTTGCCCTCTTCATAATGAATAGAACCGTCTTTTGCGGTATAATATTCAGGGCTCATCAGCTGACTCCAATAATTTGCACTTTTCAACAAGAGCGGATATAAAATATCTTCTTCAAGCCTTAAATATCCACGCTTTTTAATTTCTTCAATTTGACTTTCTGTTAAGTCTTTTTCGGTAACGGAGAGAACCGATTTAAGATTTTCAAGGTCAAATTCATCACTTAAAGGAATATTGATATTA
The DNA here is from genome assembly GCA_900551585.1 of uncultured Alphaproteobacteria bacterium. Taxonomy (GTDB): domain Bacteria; phylum Pseudomonadota; class Alphaproteobacteria; order RF32; family CAG-239; genus CAJLXD01. Next base: position 1,415 of record URWU01000070.1, read on the forward strand.
CCATATGAAAGAAGAGTTTCATAAAGCGGGTTAATCATCCAAGATGTGCCGGCGTTCCAATATCTGAAAGGATAAGGATAGCAGGTTTCGGTAATTACTGCTTTATCACCGTCGGTATTGACCGGAGCCTGAATAGCGTCTTTAAACCCATGTGTTGCATATGCATTTTCTTCCCAATCAGGAAGTTGTCGCAAAATGAAATATGCATAGCCGATAGGGCTGCGTGACATATTGCTCGTATTCATTGAAGAAGTTTGCAAATTAACATTTGCGTCCATTGTATATTTACTGCCCCAGCCGGTGTTAAATTCACCTGTCCACATACCGTAAAGTCGGCTTGTGGAATAACCCGAACAGCAAAGATACGCATATCTGCCGGCATAATATGTACGCTGAGCAAGAGCAGAATTTATTTTCTTTTTACCCTTTTGCATTTTTAAAAGTGTTTCATTTGACTCAAAATTATCATCACCCAACGAAAGTGTAACGCTGTCGAATTGCGGCTGATAAATTTCCAAGTGATTATTTAACGCTTTATCATAATCAAAATCATTATTACCTGCATATTTTGCAGCTACACATTCAAGCTTTGCTATACAATCTTCGACAAGTTTGAAACCATTTTGCTTTTCAAAATCATCAATTTTTCCCATATCGTAAGTTCTGTCACTTACGGTAAGAAGATAAACACTGTCGGCATCGGTTATTTTAATGCCTGTATTTTCACCCAAAAACTGTGTTTCGTCTGTTTTCTTATCTATCAATACTTTTTCTTTGTTTCCGCCTGAAGTAATTACATAAGTTACTGTTGCATAACCGCCGTTTTTAAGTTCACTTTTTTCATAATCAGGATAGTGTGAAACAAGCGCAAGGTAGTTTGCATTATCATCAGTTAATTTTTTATACTTCATATTAGCTTCGTCACTGTCGCCGAAATTTGCAAGAGTTGAAAGGTTATCAAATGATAAAGTTAAATTAAGCTTACTGCCGGAAGATGATTTATTAAGCTTGGTAATCACAACATCATCTGCCATTGAAGTGAATGATGTACGCTTCCAAGTGCCGTTTTTATCCGTAAAATCAACACCGACCTGCGATGTTTCATAATCTGTATAGCGAATATATTTTTTAGTGCTTTTCTTATCAAAATCAAGCCGTAATTGGCCGCCCGGGTGATAACGGTATACGTCATCATAGTTCGCGTTATCCGTAATATCTTTACATTTAATAATACTTTGCTTTACTGTTTCAAGTTCATCATAAGTTTGAGGACAAGTACGCTGATTTTCATTAGGCATTATAAAATGCATATTTTGAAAAATAAATGTGTCGCTGTATGGACTGCCGCTTGTAATAAACCCTTGAAGTCCGTTTCCGGATACCATCCCCTGCCTCCAAGATTTAGTTTTATTTTTTCTCGAATCTTTAAGCTCGGTATAATCATATGAAAATGAAATTTTAGAAGTATCTTTGAAGAGAGATTTAATATCACCTTCGCTGACTTTGCCCCCTGAACAAGATGCCAACGAAAAAGCAAAAGTTACAGTTAATAACACACAAAGTGCTTTTTTTACATATCTATTCATAAACTCACCTCGTAAAAATTATAACATACAGACATAAAAACAACACGACATCATCTTTATGTAAATGTCGTATTATGTTATAATAAGCAAGGTGATTTAAATGGATTTCATTTGGAACAAAATACAATTTGTAATAACAGATTTGGGTGGCGGCAAACTCGGCGAAAAAATACCGATGCACGTTCACGCAAAAGGCTGCTATGAACTGCATTTTATAACCGAAGGTAAAGGCACGCTTATAGCCGATGGCAGAGAAATTGAATTAAAGAAAAACGATTTTTTCATTACAGGGCCGAATATTAGGCATAGCCAAAATTATGATGAGCAAAGCCCTATTGAAGATGTATTTGTATTGATACAAATTAAAAACGATAAAAGCAAAAATGTATTTTCAAGTATTTTTACACAGCATAATTTTTGTTATCTTGAAAATGTTGACAACAAATTTGCAAAAATGCTTTTAAGCGAATGGGAAAATAAAAATCCTGATTATAAAAGTGTGATATCGGGATTGATGATAATTATTTTAACACAGATTACAAGATTGCTTTTGCCAAAAGATTTTCAAGAATTTGCTAATAAAGAAAACTTGAATGACAAAAGATTTGCAATAATAGAGCAAGCATTTTTGTACGAAAACGAAATTACTCTTACAAAGCTTTCGCAGATGATAGGTTTGTGTGACAGGCAAACACAAAGACTTTTAAAAAAATACTATGGCAAAAGCTTTAGAGAAATAAAAGAAGAATCCGGCAGATAAAAACAGCGCTTTACTTTTAGCAAAGTGCCGTCAGCAGGTAGGGAAACCGAATTTTAAATTTCTACACGCCGGTAGATTTTGAGAAGGTGGTATGAATTCTGCGTTTTACTTTGGCAAGAGTCATCTTTGCTATAAGATATAGCCTCTATGACAATTATTATAACGCGGCGCGTTTTAGCCACTTTATCGACAGTCTGAGAGTCCTTACCTTTTGGCAAAGATTCCGTTTTTATGACTTAACCTCAATAATTGCATTCTTTATCGTCTTGAAATCCTTATTCTGCGATAGGGGAACACGAACCAGCTTTTGATTGCTGTAAATATCAATAATCTGTTCTTTATATGAATACCATGTATCATACAAATCAGAAATGATTGGATCTTTTTCATTTCGTCTACGATGGAATTTACTAAGCGTTTACCTTTTGTACTGAAATAGCCATATACCTTTTTACCTTCATAATCAGAAAGGTACTCCGATAAAGAAACCAACAAAGCTTCTATCTTTGGATTATCATATAATCGCGAATTCACTTGGTCGATAATATCATAAATTTGTTGTTCTCCGGCTTGTCGCAAATTATCTCTGCTTTTACTGGCTCACCCGTAAACGGGTCTATATACTCTTTTAACGTCATTTGATCATATTCTAAATCTTCTTTTAATTGATTTTGAATATACTCCTGTATTTTCTTTGCATTCTTTCCAACCGTGTCAACATAATATCCTCTACACCAGAAATGACGATTTCCAAATTTATATTTCAAATTTGCATGCATCTCAAATATCATTAGGCAAATATCATTAGTGTACTTTTTCCTTTCAAGTATCCCACAAAACTTGATACACTTATACTTGGCGGAATTTCTACCAACATATGAACATGATCCGGACACATTTCTGCCTCCACTATTTTGACACCTTTTCGCTTACATAAAACACTTAATATATTGGCTATGTCCTGACGTAACTTCCCATATATTATTTTTCTACGAAATTTTGGTGCGAATACAATATGATACTTACAGTTCCATTTTGTATGTGATAAACTATTATTGTCCATTATGGATACCTCCTGTGATTAAATGCGGTTGGCGAACCTGCATTTACTATATCACTGGAGGTTTTTTACTGTAAGCTAAAGCGTCTTCAACCACTCGCATAGCAAGTGGTTTATTTGTTGAGCTTTGCTCAACAGGGCCTTGCCCTAACAATAAAAGGTCCGGCTACCCAGCCAGACCCTCATAAAAGACCCTATCGAAGAACCCTAAAAAACTATGCTTTTTTTAATGCCAGACCCTATCGACAAACCCTAAAGAACTTTGATTATCCAAAAGATATGTAGCCTTTCTTATCTTATTGTTTAATAAATCATTTTTTTACTGATAATCTTTCAGCTCATCCTATTGAAAATCTTCATGTTATTCCAGATATACATCGTTTAAATATACCATTACAGCATATTTACGTTCGTTTCAAAATTCACTCAAACAGATATGAAAAGTCATCAATATTGTAATCTCTAACTTCATAAACGATGTCATTCACTTTGACTTTATTATCCATAAAAGATATTAGAGTAATTTCTCCCCCCTTTTTTTCTATTTTAATCAAATACTGCCATCCTTTATCTTTTTCATCTGTTATTTCTTTTAACGAATACGAATTAAGTTTACTTATCAAATCCTCAAATTTTTCTTTTTCTATTATAACATCTTGTTTCTGTCCAGTAGTTTGAGTTGATACTGTAATCTGTTCTATCCCATCTATCTTTATGTTCATAGATTTTTCATCTCCTAAATTATTCGAAATACAACCTACTAAAAGCACAACTGCCAATAATGCACTAAAGGTTAAACCAAATAATTTCCGAATAAACCGCTCCATATTTTCCTCCTTGTTTTTTGAAAATTCTACACACTACCTCAAAAATTAGAATCATAGTCTGCCAATTATCTATCTCCATTTTTGTACCTCTGAGGATTACTATAATACATAAAATCTCATCTCTCTTTTTCATTTTAATCAGTGAAACAAATTATTGATTACTATCGACACTTACAGTTCTGACACTTACAGTTCTGACACTTATAAGTTCCTATTCCATCCAAGTCGAAAACCGAATAAATACAAGTCCCCAGTTCTCTTGCTATTTCATTTGCAACTTTCATTGATGGTTCTATTTCATTTTTTTCAAGCAAACTTATATATTGCCTTGAAATATCCATATTTTCGACAAGCTTTGCTTGTGTAATTCTTTTTTTCCTAAGTTCTTTTATTCTATTTTTCATTCCATTACTCTCTTTTCATTTTAAATATATCAGTTTACAATAGATTTTGCAAGTATGATTTGCAAACCTAACCATATTACCATATTTTTTAGATTTCAATAATCCCAGCTTTTCAAATTTCAGCACAAAAGAGCGAATGGTTGCGTAGGCGCGTTACCGAAATCTTTTTCAAGTTGTTTTGTTGAAAAGTCGGATATGCCGTAATTTGCTACAACGAACTGCCACAGTTGTTCCTCTTTTGCGGTTATTTCACCTTTTGACAATGCTTGTTTGAACAAATCGAAAACGTCAACACAAATTTCCCGATTTTCAAACTTGCCGTAAACATTTTCGGCAAAATAGATTATAAACGGAGTGACATCAATTACACCTGTTATTTTTTGATTTTCTTCAATCAAAGTGTATGCCTCATAGTATTTTTTAACGCTTTTCATTATATAACTCGAAAACGGAATAAACAGTGTATTGCTAAAACCCTGCTGCACCAAATACCACAAATGAACAAAACGAGCCATACGACCGTTTCCGTCGAAATACGGGTGCAGATATGCGATATAAAAGTGAATAATCGAAGCTTTTACAAGCTCGTTCATACCGTCATTTGTATTGATAAATTTAACAAAATTTTTCATTGCATTCGGCAAATTATCACAGTTAATTCCCATATGCGCAATCTCGCCTGCAAGGTCTTGAATATGCACGCAGTCGTAACGATAACTGTTACCCTTAAGCAGTTTGTTCTCTTCATCAAAAAAATCGCCGACTGTCATCATATATAGCTTGTAGATATTTTCTTCTGTAATGATATTATTTTTATCAACAATGAAATCAAAGCCTTTTTTATACCGAAAATGCGAGTTTCTTCATCATCTTTAGGTGCATAGCCTTTAAGGATACTGCGAACACTATCCCTGTTGTAATCAATGCTCTCAATTTTAGCAGTTGAAATAATTTCCTCCTCAGCAGCCTTTGCCCCATAAGCCTTACCCTGATTCATCATCAAAAGTTTGTAACTGTCCATATTGATATTAGCCTTGCTTTCAATATACACAAGATTATAAAAGGGCAAACTTAAAGAGAGGGTTTAAAGTTTTATTACTTTAAGCCCTCTTTATTTTTTGAAATGTCTCTCAAGTTTTTTGCTCTTTTCAATTCGTATTACGATTTTGATTTGAGCAATGTCTCTCAAAAATCTCAGTCCTAAATGCCCCAAATCACACTAAAAAGACTTTGGAATTTTGAAATCTGTTGTCTCTTAGAAACTCTTAAAAGCTCTCGAAATATTTTAAATCAAAGAAAAAATGCCCGAATGCTGCCGTAAAAAGCAGTATTCGGGCAAAAAAAGCCTCGGAACAATTTGTTCCGAGGTATTGGCAGAGGTATAACCTGTCTCTTATACCCATCTCCGAGCCCACGA
>URWU01000071.1 GCA_900551585.1 uncultured Alphaproteobacteria bacterium
GATGTGTATAAGAGACAGACCTTAGTCAGCAATCGCCCTATTTCTCTTTATGAAATCGGCGATATGATTAATAAAATTACTTCTCTGAAGGTTCGTTACTCCAGCGATATTGAAGAAAAAGCTCTCAGTGTGGCCGAGAAAAACAAACCGGATCCGAATACCATTAATGCCGACTGGGCAGACCCCACCATGATGCTGGTTTCTTATAAAGGTCCGTTGAGCGGCTTGCTTGATGAAATTTCATCTCGTTTCGGCGTTTGGTGGAAATATGAAAAAAATCAGATTTATTTCTACAAATATGAAACTAAAACTTTTATCGTTTACAGCTTACCCACCAAGCCTTCTTTGGAAGTCAACATGGGCGGTTCGGCAGAAGGCGGTTCGGGCAGCTCTTCCGCAAGCCTGAAATCAAGTGCCGAGCTGGAGCTGTGGGGCAATATTGAAAAAGCCATCACATCAATGGTCGGTACAGATTCAAAACTGACCGTCGATCCGGCAAACGGTACGGTTTCTCTGACAGGTACGCCGATTGAAATTCAGCGCGTTGCCAAATATATCAACGAGCAGAATGCCCGCTTGTCTCGTCAGGTTGCCATCAGCGTTAAAGTTTTGCAGGTTACAATCAGTGACTCTGACCAATATGGTTTGAACCTGGTTGCGGCTTATACCAACGGCAAAAACAGCATTTCCATCAGCAGTGCCGACGGTTTGTCTGATGAAATCAAAAAGAATATTGATATGACAATTGCTCCCGAGCACTGGAATATCACTTCTTTCATTCAGGCTTTGTCGCAGAAAAACAACACAACCCTGGTTACCAGCGGTACCGTTACGACTTTGAACAACAAACCGGCGCCGATTCAGGTAACACGTAAGGAAAACTATATTTCGGAAATTACCAAGACGAACTCCGGCAGCTCCGATACCGGCACCGACTATGACGTTTCAACCGAAACAGAAGAAATCGAGACAGGTTTTACTTTGGACGTTTTACCGAGAATTCTTGAACACGGCCGCCTGCTGCTGATGTTTAACCTGACCTTGTCAGACTTGATTTCTCTGGAAAAAGTTTATCTTACCACCTCTGATGAAGCCGGAAAAGCCGATTCAGGCCAGTATATTCAAAACCCGATTATCGAGACCCGCGGCTTTACTCAGGAAGTAGCCATGAAGTCAGGCGAATCATTAATCCTCAGCGGTTATGAGCGTGTTGAAAATCAGGCAGACAAAACCGGTGTCGGTTCGGCAGACAACTCTCTGCTGGGCGGTACCGCCATTGCCAAAAAAGACCGCAGTATTTTGGTTATTATCCTGACTCCGGTGGTTTTGGAATCTCCGTTGACCGCGGAATCAAGAATGAAGTCATACTAATATCAGGAAGGTAAAACAGTGCTGGATGATGCAAATTTAGTAGAAAGTAATCAGGATAACGAAGGCGTTCGGACATGGGGAACCAGTATCAACGTCGACGGGATTACTTATGCCACCAGCTTATTCTGGCAGCCGCTGCAAAATCAGGAAGATCCGTTTACTGAGGTTGCCGAGGCGTCGGAAGGAATTCTGGAAGGGGCCGATTTATTCTGCATTAAGCCGGGTAAGGCACCGCAGTTCGGTATCTGCGTCTCTCACGAGGGATATAAAAGCGGCGAGAATGTCGCGGCCGTTACTTTGGCGACCGCTTTAGCCGACCGTTCTTCATTTATCGCTGTTTTCCAAACATCAAACGGCTGGTGGTATACCTGCGTTCGTAACGATATTATCTTGTCTGACGGCGATATGCTTTTCCTGAGCGAGGAAGACGCCAAAAACCAATTTGTTTCAATGCTCGCCGTTCCGGATTGGGGACGTAAAATCGCTCCGAAAGAATGGGGTATTGAAGAAACCGAAGATATTCCGCTGTCACAGCTCCTGCAAAGGGGTATGATGGCGAAACTGCAGAAGATTAAAGGTCTGCGCGGCGCTAAGCTGTTAATGGTTATCGGTATCTCCGTTGTTGTCGGTTTCTGGCTGTTGTCTAACATTATTAATGCGCTGCTCTTTACACCGAAACAGCGGCCGGTGATTGTACCTGTGCAGCCAAAAGTGGTGAAAAAAGTTGAAAAAGCGCCGGAAATAAAGCCTTGGGAAAGACTGAGCAACCCAACCCAGATTATGGGCGAGTGTTTTGAGATTATTCAAAAACTGCAGAGAATTATGCCTCCGGGCTGGAAAATTGCGCCGTTCCAATGTTCACAAACCGGCGTTACTACTTCCTGGGTCAGAGATGTCGGCAGAATGTCCTGGGTGAAAAAAGCTTTGGATAAATCAGGCATTAATTTCTCTTTCCGGACATTTTCGGATACAGGAACCAGCATTGCCGCCGGTGTTTCCTACAGCCGTATTCAGCAGATTTCTTCGCCGCCGATGAAAAGTCCGGTGGAATTGAGAGAAACCCTGAACAACCTGTTTCAGAGTATCGGCCAAACCGTCAGCCTGTCGGACGGTTCGTTTACTTCTCCCGAAAAGAATATTTATCGTTTTATCGGCTTTAGATTTTCTTCCCGATATAATCCATTAGTTTGGAGCGATTTATTAACAAAATTTTCAGGACTTGATATTAAAATGATAAATTACAATGGTGAAGAATGGACTTATGAGGGAGCAATCTATGCATTATGATTTTAGAAAAATATTCTGCACAACCGCACTGGCTTTGGTTTTAGGCCTAGGTACGGCAGGGCAGAGCTATGCTCAGGGTGTTATCAGCCTGAATGATAAGTCAGCTGCAGGCAATGCGGATGAAATCCCCGATGAAATCTCTTTATTCGGAGATGACAGCGCTGATGTCCTGACCCCGGCCAAACCGGCTCCCCAACCTATGGCTGCAAAAGCTTTGCCGGCAAATCCCAATGTAAAATCAGCGGCAGACCTTTTGAAAAAAGAACCTTCTCCATTGAGCCTGGGTGATTCAAAAGAACAACCGGCACCGGCCGTCAAGAATATTCCGGCACCGCAAGCTCCCGCTCAAGTTCAGACACAGGCACCTGCTCAGGCTTCGGCTCCTCAGCCGATTATGCCGACCGTTTCTTCCGGTTTGGACAGCTATATTGTTGAAGATATTGACGATGACGTTTTTGACCAGATGTCCGATTTGGAAAAACAGACGGCTATTTTAAATCTGGAACTCAGAAAAGAGCAGGTAAAGAGCAATATTGAAGCTTTGAAGAGCGTTCAGGAAAAAGCCCGCGCTGAAGAAGAAGCCAAAAAAGAAGCAGAAAGACGCAAAACCATTGAATGGGAAAAAGAACAGGAAAGAAAAGTTTTGCAAGAAAAGCAAAAACTGAAAAATCTGGAACTTTTGTATGAAAAAGCCCGTCAGGAAAAACTGCTCAAAGCTTATAAGAACAAAATGCTGCATGAAAAACAAACGCAAATTCTTGAAAAAGCTAAAACTTATGAAGAAATTGCCGAGTTAAAGCAGGAAAGAAAAAAATTAATTAACGATTTTAAAGGTCGTTTCATTCAGTTAACCAAACTGGCTGATAAAGCTACAAATGATGTGATTAAGGTCAGAGACAATTATGCCAAGACCATCTCTGATTTGCAGACTCAGATTTCTATTCTGAGAGCCCGTTTGGAAGCCAGCGAAAAAACCAATCCGTTTGCCGAGGGCGGCAGCGGAGCTAATGCCGCAGCAGAACAGGAAGAAGAGCAGGTTACCAGACTCAGCGACTTGTATGCAATTATGGAAGTTCGCGGCAAAGGTGAAAATCTGGCGGCTAAACTGATTAATGACAGCGGCACACCGTTTATGGTCAGAGTCGGCACAGCTTTGCAGACAGGCCATATTATTGATGAAATTACACCGACTTATGTCCGCGCCGATAAAGAAGGCAACAAAGAATATTTATACTTCTCTGCCGGCGGTATTCTGGATAAGGAACCGATTCAGAACGAGGAATTGAAAGTTAAAGTTTCTGATCCGTCGGAAGGTGCGGCTCCGGCTGCCAGCGGTGTGGTTGCAAGTCAGGGTATTCCGGGTGTTGCCTCTGAAATGACCATTCGCTGATCACAGGTAAAAAAATGGAAAATGAAGCAGAGAAAACAAATGGGGAAACTCAACAAGCTGCTCAAACCGTAACACCGGCTTCCAATGCACCGGCCAGGCCGATTGCAAACGGGCCGGTTTCGGCACCGATTACCGAATCTTTAGGAAAACTGGAACTATATTTTACCAACGGTCGAAAGTTGCTGACCGTTCCCGGCGGCGCCTTAACAATTAATGATGATACACGGCGTTTGCTGGCCTTGTTTTCCGACGGCAGTTTTCTGGTTGCAGAATCCCACAAATTTGACGGACGCGTATTGAGCTTTGAGGTTTTGGCGCGCAAAAAACGTGTGACCATTTTCAAACCCGTTTATGTTTCGCAAAACGAACTGGCGGCAATTTATAATTATGCCGAACGTAATGACGTTGATGTTGAAGGCGACGAAGACCTTGACGCCCTGCAAATGCAGAAAGACTTCGTCAACGTGATTGCCCGTGCCGCTCAGAAAAAAGTGTCAGATATTCACGTTGTCGTTGCCGACAGTACGCAGATTATGTTCCGCGTCAACGGTATGATGGCTATTGAAATGGAATATAACAAAGACTGGGGCGAATCCTTTGTCCGTGCGGCTTTTGCCTCGGCTGATATTTCCGACTCAAACTATGCGCAAAACGAATTTCAGGGAGCTCAAAAGCTGGGCGCAACCCCGCTGCGCGGTTCCAAGGGCAAGCTCATGCTGCCGCATAACGTTCTGGCTATTCGTCTGCAATTTAACCCGATTGCGTTCGGTTCGCAATATCTGGTTATGCGTCTGTTATATGCCGATGACAACCCGAACGGCAGTGGTGACTTGGCGTCCCTCGGCCTCGGCGAATATGAAGAAAATCTGTTTTACCGCCTGCGTGCTGTTCCGACCGGCGTGAGTATCGTTTCCGGGCCAACGGGTAGCGGTAAGAGTACAACCTTGCAGCGTAATATGATTAAACTGCTGCAGGAAAAGAACTATGAAATTAACCTGATTACCGTGGAAGATCCGCCGGAGTATCCTATTCCAGGCGCCAGACAAATGCCGGTGACGAACGCCAATACCGAAGAAGAAAAAGACGAACAATTTACCAAAGCCCTGTCGGCAGCGCTGCGTTCCGACCCCGATGTTATGATGGTCGGTGAAATTCGTTCTTTGTCCGCTGCACAGTTGACGTTTAAAGGTGCCTTGTCAGGCCACGGTATGTGGACAACCCTGCACGCCAACTCGGCGCCGGCGATTATTTCCCGTTTGCGCGATATGGGCGTTGAATCCTTTAAGCTGAGCGACCCGGAACTGGTTAAGGGTCTTATCGGTCAACGTCTGTTTCGAAAACTCTGCCCGCATTGCCGCGTTTCGGTGAAAGAAATGTTAAATGAGCCCTCGGTTCAACGCCTGAAAACCGCGCTCGGCGATTTTGGCATTGAAAATACTTTTGTCCGCGGACCGGGCTGCAAATTCTGCGGCGGCAGCGGTATTAAAGGGCGTATGAGTGTTCCGGAAATTATTCTGCCGGACGCGATGTTTTTGGAATTGATGATTAAGGGCGAAACCCGTAAAGCAATTGACTACTGGACCAGTGACTTGGGCGGCAGAACCATGAAAGACGCCGCAATTGAGAGAATGCTGAAAGGATATATTGACCTTGATGAAGTGGAGCGTTGGTGCGGATTGATGGATCAGCGTCCGGCTTACTAAGGTTAAGGAGGATAAAAGATGGCAGAAGAGCAAAATAATAAGCGAAGCAGTTCGAATTCAATGCAAAAGGCAATGCGCCAACTGAACGTCATTGAAGAATATTATGCTAAACTGATTTGTAACTTTTCAAACGAAGCCCGTTTGAAGTTATATCGCAAAATTGCATCGCTGATGAGAAACCGTTTCTCGCTGATGAGTGCTTTGGATATGCTGCACGACAGTGCCAGCGACGGCGGCAAAAGCCCGGGTGAGCCGATGGCAATCGCGATTGCCTGCTGGGGACGCGCTTTGAATAACGGTCTTACTTTTTCCGATGCGCTTAAAGGCTGGGCTCCCGACCGCGAAAGGCTGATGTTATCCGTCGGTGACGTTTCTGACTTGGAAAGCGCTTTGTTAAACCTTATCCGCGTTACCGAAGGTTCAACCAAAATGGTGCGCCCGATTGTCGGCGCGATTGCCTATCCGTCTTTTCTGTTCATGATGGCTATTTTGATTATTTACGGTATCGGTGTTTACATGGTGCCGCCGATGCTGGATGCAGCGCCCGGTACGAACTGGACAGGATTGGCCCGCGATCTGGTTGACGTTTCGGATTGGATTAAGGATTACTGGATTGTGGCCTTCAGCTCACTACCGGTCATTATGATTACGATTTATCTGACAATCGGCATCTGGACCGGAAAGCTTCGCGCAATTATCGACAACATGCCGCCTTACTCGCTTTATAAAGTCTTTGTCGGCATCAGCTGGCTTCTGGCCCTGTCGGCTCTGGTTAAAGGCGGTACGCCGGTTTCAACGGCAATGCGTGCACTGCGCCGAGATGCCAGCCGTTATCTTCAGGAAAGAATTGACAAGACTTTAGTCTTTATTAATAACGGTGACAACTTGGGTACGGCTCTGAAAAAAACCGGTTTGAATTTCCCAGATAAAGAAGTTATTGCCGATTTGAAAATTTATTCGGAATTGGATAACTTTGAAGAAGCTTTGGAAGCTCTGGCCAACGAATGGCTGGAAGAATCAGTTTATCTGATTGAACAAAAAGCCGCTTTATTAAACATGGCTGCGATTTTGTCAGTCGGCGGCGTTATTGCCTGGGCGGTTATGGGTACCTTTGCCATGCAAGACCAGATTACCAATCAAATGGGAGCCGGTTGATGCTGCGACTCAAAGAAATCGGTACAAAAATGAAGAGCCTGACGATAAATTATAAAATTACGGCAGTAATAATATTAGCAGTTGTTGTTATTGCCGGTATTGGCTATCAATTGACCAAGCCTGACAAACGAATCCTCAAGGCTCATCAACAGGTTGAAACTTTGGTTGAAGAAATCCGTAATTTTTATCGCAGCAAACCTGATGCCTGGGGTTTGAATACCGCTTCGGCAATTAAAAATCAGCTGGTCAGCGCCGATATGGTTAACGGCCGTCTGCTGCACAACGCTTTGGGCAAAGAAGTTTTGCTCGGCGCGGATATTCTCGGTAATACGGTTATGCCCGGCAGCAAAAATGCCGTTATCGTTTATAAAAATCTCGACAAAAGGGAATGTCAGTCTATCATTAGCCAAAATTTCAATGAAAAGATGCAGCTATCCCTCAATGCAATCACAATTGTCAATGATAACGAGCATAAATTCGGCTGGGGCGGCGAAAACCCCTGTCTCTTATACACATCTCCGAGCCCACGAGACGGAGCTACATCTCGT
>URWU01000072.1 GCA_900551585.1 uncultured Alphaproteobacteria bacterium
ACTCGACTAGTCGTCGGCAGCGTCAGATGTGTATAAGAGACAGGTTCTATTTTTGTTCTTATCTTCGAAAAAGTGCTGTAACTTTTGTTTCCTTTCTGATAGATTAAATCCATGTTTAATGCGAATCGATAAAAGTCATGGAAGAAACCTTATTTTCTACAAATGTAAAACGGCCTTTGGCCGATCGTCTGCGTCCGCAGTCTCTGAAAGAAGTGGTCGGCCAAAACCACATCGTCGGAGATGATGCGCCTTTGGGCAGAATGATTAAAGCCGGTAAAATCAGCTCCTTTATTTTATGGGGGCCTCCGGGCTGCGGCAAGACGACGATTGCCCGCCTGATTGCCGAAAATACCAACTTATATTTTGAACAGATTTCTGCGGTTTTTTCCGGCGTGGCCGACTTGAAGCGCGTCTTTCAATATGCGCAGGAACGCCGTGCCAATCAGGGTAAAGGCACCTTGTTATTCGTTGATGAAATTCACAGATTTAACAAATCACAGCAGGACGGATTTTTGCCCTATGTTGAAGACGGTACGATTATCTTAGTCGGCGCAACGACTGAGAATCCGTCTTTTGAGCTCAATGCGGCGTTGTTATCCCGGTGTCAGGTTTTTGTGCTGAACCGTTTGAATACTGATGATTTTGAAGAGCTTTTAAGCCGTGCCGAGAGGGAAACCGGACGCAAACTGCCGGTTGATGAAGAAGCGCGCCAGTTTATGAAAGATACGGCCGATGGTGACGGGCGTTATATTTTGAACTTGGCCGAATCGGTTTGGGCTTATGCTCAGGAAGGCGAAATTTTTGACAAAGACAGTATTGTCAAAATTATCCGATCCAGAGCGCCGATTTATGACAAGGGCCGCGACGGCCATTATAATTTGATTTCTGCCGTGCACAAATCTTTGCGCGGTTCCGATGTGGACGCCGCTCTCTATTGGGTGGCGCGTATGATTGAAGCCGGCGAAGATCCGAAGTATCTGCTGCGCCGCTTAACGCGTTTTGCCGTTGAAGATGTTTCTCTGGCGGATCCGAATGCCGTTACTCAGGCGATTGCCTGCTGGGATACGTACGACCGCCTCGGTTCACCGGAAGGGGATTTGGCCTTGTACCAGTTAACCGCTTATCTGGCAACGGCGCCGAAGTCGGCTGCGGTTTATAAATCAACTTATGCGGCTCGTGATTTGGCGCGCAAAACAGGTTCGCTTATGCCGCCGAAAAATATTCTGAATGCGCCGACAAAGTTGATGAAACAGCTGGGCTATAATGAGGGGTATGAATATGATCCTGATTGTGAAGACGGTTTTTCGGGCGCCAATTATTTTCCGGACGGTGTCAAAAGAACCAAGCTGTATTTTCCGGTTGACCGCGGTTTTGAGCGAGAAGTAAAAAAGAGAATAGATTATTTCGACAAGTTACGTGCTGAGAAACAACGACATAAAACGATTTTATCGGAAAGCTAGAGGCACCGTACGGTGCTCAAAAAACACGTAGCCCAAAGTACGCTCAAGTTTTTGCGCTCTGCGTGCCGCCGCTATCTTCCACTCTAAAGTCATTTTGCATAAAATCAGCAAATATTTTGTCGCGTATACCGACCTCTTCTTTTTTAAGAGAATAAGGATTTTTTATGATAAATTTATTGAGTATTTTTATTGGTGGCGGAATTGGGTCGATTTTGCGTCATCTGGTATGCAGCAAAATCGGCAATCATTGGGTGGTGATGACGGTTAATCTGCTGGGTGCGCTGCTGATCGGCGTTGCTTTTCAGTTCTTTGCAACAAGAGCCGATTTGCGGCCGGAAGTCAGGGCTTTTATCATAACCGGAATGCTCGGCGGCTTTACGACTTTTTCAACTTATATGCTCGATTTCGGAACTTTGGTCAATAACCAACGTTTGGCAGAAGGCAGTTTGTATTTGCTGGGCTCTTTGGCTTTGGGTATTTTATGCCTGTTTCTGGGGATGAAAATAGGCAAAGTCTGGCTGTAATCATTTGTTGACAATTTTGTCCAAAAGAGCTATCTTTGAGGCTCAAATTAAACAATTGTCAAATTAAAAATATATGTATTATGAACAGAGGAAAAATAGCCGTTTTGGCTGCTGCCGGTGTTAATGCGTGTTTATCAAAGAGTTATGCCACAGACCTTGCTTCTCGTCAGATTGATTGTCTTGTCATTGTTGATGACGCAATAAATTGTGAAGATGTAAGCAGAATTATTGCGGCGGTTTGTTCCGTTGCCTGTGTTGAAAATCATGAGACGACAACCGCGGCAAATGTTGCGCAATTAGAACAAATGGTTGCGAGACAGGCAGAATTTCCGGATTATCGTATCATTCTTGATAATGATATGGCTGGAATGCTGCTTTCTAAAAAAGAAGCGAAAAGTTTTTTTGTACCCAGAGTTATCGGTGCTGAAGATACCAAACCGAAAGGCAATCTTCGTCTGCGCCGCGACCTTTTCTTTTAGCACTATGGGTGACTTAAAAGCTTTTGCCGAAATGCTGGTTAATCAGACGCAAAAAGACGTTGATAAACTGGCAAAAATTTTGAAAGAAGAATATGGGATTGAACCGGTGCCAAAAGAAAATCAGGCACAAATGGTTCGGCGGACATATTTGAAAAAAGAAAAAAGCAGTTTAAGGCTTTTCCCGAAAAATAAACGGAAGAAATCTTAATCCTTAAAATTAAACGAAATAACCATAACTGTTAATGCAGTTGTGGTTGTTTTGTTTTTAAAGCTGCTTAAATCTGCTTGTAAATTAGCCATGATTAAATTAAAATCAGCACAGATTTTAGAAAAGGAAAAAAGATGTCCGGCGTGGAACTGGTAAAAGTTAAAGCGATTGATGACGGCATGCGTCTGAACCGCTGGTTTTTGAAATATTATCCGGGATTGGGAATCGGGCGCTTGCAAAAGCTGCTGCGAACTAAACAGATTAAAGTTGACGGCAGCCGGGCTGAAACGGGAACGCGTTTGCAAGCCGGCCAGGAAGTGCGGGTACCTCCTTTGGAAAATGAGGCAAACGCCGTTATTGAGCAGCGCGGAGTTTCGGCTCGAGATGCTGCCTTTATTCAGGCTCTGGTGATTTATAAAGATGCGAATCTGCTGGCGATTAATAAGCCGTCCGGTTTGGCTGTCCAAGGGGGGACCAATACCAGCCGCCATGTTGACGGTATGCTTGAAGCTTTGCAGTTTGAGGTGGAAGAAAAGCCCAAACTGGTACACCGCATTGATAAAGACACCAGCGGTGTTTTGGTTTTGGCGCGCAACCGTCAGGCTGCCGATGATTTGACCAAAGCTTTTCGCACCCATAATCTGCAAAAGACTTATTTGGCACTGACAATCGGCTGCCCGAAAAAAATGAACGGTGAAATTAATGCGCCTTTGGAAAAGGTTGGTGAGAAATCTCTTATCAGCGAGAACGGCAAGCCGGCGGTCACAACTTATGAGGTTTTGGACCATGTCGGCGATAAGTTCGCTCTGGTTGCCGCTTCGCCTTTAACCGGGCGGACACATCAAATCCGCGCCCATTTGGAATCAATCGGTTGTCCGATTGTCGGCGATGATAAATATTTTGGCGGCGAGCGAAAAAAATTCAGCAACATAACCGATAAATTGCACCTGCATGCATACAAAATTGATTTATCGGCCATATATAATAAAAAGCTGGAAATTACAGCGACGCTTCCTGAGCATTTTAAGAACAGCCTCGACAGCGTCGGTATAAGTTTTAAGGAGTAGGCGGCAATGAAAAAATTTGGCAAAATTTTTGGAATTATCTTTCTGGGACTGGTTTTGTTAATCGGTATCCCCGGCTATTATTTTATCAAGAATTTTGATTTGAATAAATATAAGTCTTATGCTTCGCAGATTGTTGAGGAGCAGTTGGGACGCAAGTTCAGTATCAACGGAGAAGCCAGTATCGGAATCTCTTTGGTACCAACGCTGATTTTGGAAGACGTTGAGTTGGCGAATCCGTCCTGGGCAAAAAATCCCGAGATGGTCAAAATCAAAAAACTTGAGCTGAAATTTGCCTTGATGCCGCTTTTGAAAAAACAAATCGTTGTTAATAAAGCTATTTTGACCAATCCGGAAGTTTATCTTGAAGTTGCCAAAGATGGTGCGGCCAGTTGGGATTTTCCGGCTTTGCAAAATAATAAAACTACGGCTTATCAGCAGTCAGGCTGGCTGATAAAATCTGCCCAGGCTGCTGAACCGAGTCAGGAAACAAAGGATAAATTGAAAGCTTTGGCCGGTTTTGCCGCAGAAGAAGTTGTGATTGAAAACGGTATTGTTCAATACAGCAATTTGCAGGACGGCAGCAATATCAATCTCGGCATTAACAAAATTGCTTTATCTGTGCCGAGTGTTAATGATCAGGTTACCCTGAATGCCGATGTTGTTTACAACGGCCAGAATATTAACTTCAACTCCACACTCGGTTCAATTGCAGATTTGATTGAGGACAGCAAGCCTTATCCGGTTTTGTTGAACGGTCATGCTTATGGTGTGGCTCTTGATGTGAACGGCAGTTTGGTTAATATCTTCTCACAGCTGCAATATGCTGCACAAACCAATATTTATAATCCGGCCGGAAATTTCGGCGCTCCGGAAACGACATTGAAAGCCCGCATTGACGGTGATTTGAAAAGCGCAGCCGCTGATATTCAGACGTTGAATGTGGCTAATAATTTAATTACCGGTAAAGTCAGTGCCGATATTTCGGGTAAAATTCCTTTTATCAAGGCCAATTTGCAAAGCAATAAAATTGATTTGACCACTCTTAATGCGGCAATGAGCCCGACTGCGTTTAATTTTGAACTCATCGGTACGGCTCATGCGGCGGATTTTGTTCCGAATACGCCCATTCCTTATAAAGATTTGAAGAATGTTAATGCACAGGCGCAGATTAACATTGCCAGCCTGATCATTGACAAGGGAATGGAAGCCAAAGATGTCAGCCTGACAGCCGCTCTGAATAACGGTATTTTGAAAATTAATCCGCTGCGTTTGAAATTCGGCGGCGGAGAAATTGATATTAATGCAGCAATGAATGCCAATAATCAGAATCTCGATATTGTGGCAACAAGCAAGAATATTTTGCTGCAAAATCTGCATAAAGAATTTTTGGTTACCGGTCCGCGCGACTTCGGTTTCCTGAGCGGCGGCAGCACGGATTTGCACGTCAGCCTTACCGGCAGCGGCGCAACTTACCGCCAGCTGGTTAAAAATCTCAAAGGCCAGGTTGTGGCTATTGTCAATAAATCAGAACTGCAGACCGGCGGCTTGGATTTCATGACCGGTAATTTCCTTAATGAGATTTTGAATACGATTAATTTTAAATCAAAGAAGCAGACAAAGCTTAATTTGAACTGCGCGGTTGTGCGGGCAGATTTTGCTAACGGACGCGCGACTTTCCCGAAAGGCATTGCGGTCAGTTCTGACCAGCTGAGTTTGGTCAGCGACGGTTATGTCAATTTGGAAAATGACAAAATCAGTTTCAGCATTCATCCTTTCTCAGGCAAGGTTGTTGATACGAATGTGGCTCAGGCGCTGACTTCTTTCTTCAAAATCAGCGGCACGGTGCAGAATCCGAAAATTGCGCTTGATGATAAAGAAGCTTTGGGTGCGATTGTCGGGATTGCGGCAACCGGCGGCACGGCTTATCTGGGTTCCAAACTGGTTATGGAACCGGAATCGAGCCCCTGTTATACGGCTTTAATCGGCACGCCTTATGCCGATATGTTTCCGAAACCGACTGGTGTCGGCGCGGCAACAAAAGACGTTTATCAGGATACGACCAAAACGATTAAATCTGATATCAAAGCTTTGAAAAACTCGGCTAAAGATTTTCTCGGGGCTTTGACCGGCAAAGGGACTAATTAATGGAAACAGACTTAAAAGCAGCTTTGAAAGATGTGTCGCAGAATCGCGATGCTGTCATTGACAAGCTGGTGGAATTTTCCGGAACGGATATGCTGTTGTTCTGGGGAGAAAACAAAGACCTGATTGAACGCCAGCAGAAATTGTGGCAGCCGATTTTGGACTGGGCACAACAGACGATGGATATGGAGCTTAAAACCACCAGTGGGATTGATGTGCCGGAACAGGATGAAGAAACAGGTGCCCGGATGCGGGCCTTTCTGAACAGTCTGAGTGACAAGGAACTGCTGGCTTTTTTCAAAGCGGCGCTGGATATGCGTTCGGTTTTGCTGGCGGCGGCTCTGGTTAAAGGCCGCCTGACTGCCGAACAGGCTTTTGAAGCAGCTTTTGTTGAAGAATTATGGCAATCGGAAAATTGGGGTGTTGTTGAGGAAGCTCAACAGCGCCGTGATGAACTGAAAGCCGAATTGGTTGAGATTGAGAAATTTTTGAAGTCTGCCTGATGAAGAAAGAAGTCTTTATAAAAATCCGCGGCCGGGTTCAGGGAATTGGTTTTCGGCGTTGGGCTGTTGCCAAAGCGGCAGAAATCGGCGGCATCTCCGGCTGGGTGCACAATGAATCCGACGGCAGCGTTGAGATTTTGATGTCTGCCGAAGAAGATAAACTGGACCAGATGATTTTGGCCTGCCAAAAAGGCTCAACTTTTTCAAGGGTTGACAAAGTTGAATTTGTGGTCGGGCGGCGCAGCAGCTTTCTGCCGCCGATAGAAGAGGGTGTTTTTAAGCGAGTATAGACTAATTGCTGAGTTTTTCGGCTCTTGTAATTTGGACACTAAGTCATACCTAGATTAGTGTTCAATTTTTTTACAGGAGAAAATTTATGCAAGTAGCCCGCACCAAAGAAAATCTTAAAGAATGCCAATGCATGCATTGTCCGTCATACACAACCGGCTGCAAAATCAAAAGCATGCCGGAAAATATCGTCAACCTGATGGAAGGCCTCAATGATACCGATCATTTTGAAAGTATGTTTTGCGCCTTTGAACGCAGCAACTGCATTCATGAAGACAAAGGCTGTCTCTGCTCCGATTGTCCGATTCACAAAAAATATGATTTGTCGAAACAGGATTATTGTTTGAAGACCGGCGGCCTCTAAAGAAATTTATCCTGCGGAGAAACAGAGCAATTTTATGCAGTCGGTGAAAATTTATGTCCTCATATGTGTCCTAAAAATTTTTCCGCTGCCAGAAATCATCCTGTTTCTCTTACGACCTGAATTTCTTTCTCTATAAGCCAGATACAGAATTTTGGTAAGTTCTTATTATATGTCTCATATAGTAAAGTTTTTCCGTTTTATATTTAAATTTAAGGAAGGTTTTTATGGAATTTTCTAATCCGACAGATGTCTTGCAGGCCTATCGGAGAGCTGTCTCTTATACACATCTGACGCTGCCG
>URWU01000073.1 GCA_900551585.1 uncultured Alphaproteobacteria bacterium
CCGTCTCGTGGGCTCGGAGATGTGTATAAGAGACAGAATGAAATCAGCGATCCGTTATTTATTCAGGTTCAAAGAGGCGCGCTTGATGCGGAAGAATATATCCGGGCCGTGGCGGAAATCAAATATGAAAACCGTTATTCAAATGAGCAGAACAAAAGTTTTGACGACTTTTTTAATGAAGCGGCCGGACAATGGAATAACTGTCATCCGGATATGCCGGTGGCGGTTAAAGCGGCTTAAAAGACAATCGGAGCCGTTTGTCTCTTGTGGATAAGCGGCTCTGGTTTGACAATCCGGCGGTTTTGTTTTATTGCTAGACTATTGTTTAATCTAATTTACAGAGCCGGTGATCTTATGAAATCATTATACAAAAGTAATTTTCTGAGCTTTCTCATTGTTCATTTTCTGGTGTGGGTCGGTGTGCCGTCTCTGCGCAAAAGTATTCCTCTTGACAGTATCGAAGCCCTGACCTGGGGGCGCTACTGCGGGTGGGGAACCAATAAACATCCGCCTTTGTCCGGTTTCCCGGCCGAGTGGTTTTATACATTGTTCGGCCAAAACACCCTTGGTATTTATGTTCTCAATCAGCTTTGTGTCTTGATTGGTTTTATCTATCTTTATAAATTGGCAAAATGTTTTTTGAGCGAGAGTAAGGCCGTTTTGGCTGTTATGCTTTTGGAAGGCGTGATTTATTACGGTTTCAGCGCGCAGGAATATAATGTAAATGTTGTGTCTCTGGCTTTGTGGCCGTTGTCGGTTTATTATTTCTATCAGGCTTTGCAGCATAACAAAATGAGCTGTTGGATTTTGACCGGTGTTTTTGCCGGTCTGAATATGCTCAATAAGTATGTCGGCGGCGTGCAGCTTTTGTGTATGGCTCTGTATTTGTTGTTTACCAAGCAGGGCAGAAGCCAGTTTAAGAAAGCCGGCCCTTATGTGACTTTTGTTATTTTTCTGGCTGTGATTGCGCCGCATGTCTGGTGGCTTTATCAGCATGATTTTTATCCGTTTAGTTATCTGCTCGGACGTGCTGATAATCAGGCTGCAAGTCTCGGTGCCAAAATCTGGGCGCATATTTTCTTCCCGACAAAGTTTCTTGTTTCGCAGATTTTTTTTTCGTTGTTGGCGCTGGCGGTTTATTTTCTCAATTATCGCCACGGAGAAAAAGAAGTTTCGGAAATCAGCGTTGAGAATAAGCAGTTTTTGAAATATCTCGGCGGGGTGCCGGTGCTGGTTTTTGCGTTTATTGCTTTGCTCAGCGGTACAAAACTGAAAAGTATGTGGGGGTTCCCGACGCTTTATATGCTGGGAATTATGTTGTTTGCTTTTTATCCGTTTGTTGTTAACGAAAAAGTTTTCAGACGCATGGTTAAGGCAATTTATATGGTGATGTTTCTGCTGGCAGCCGCTGCAACGACAATCATTTTCTGTGATAAAAGCGAGAAGATAAACTTCCCCAATCAGAAATTTGCCGATGATATGAGCTATGCCTGGAAACTGCATACGGATAAGCCGTTCAAATATGTCGGCGGCGAAATCTGGTATGCGGCCAATGTTTCCGTTTATGCCAAAGAAAATCCGCGGCCGGTTGCCGGTATGAAACCCGAGCATAGCCCGTGGTTTGATAAGCAGGATATTTTATCAAGCGGAGCGCTGGTGGTTTATCCGAATCGCGAAAGTTTTGCTGCTTTGCGGCAGGTTTATCCGAATGTCAGTGAAGTGAGCGAATATAAGCTTGAATTTAAAAACCGAATTGGTAAGGTAAAGAGCAGAACAATTTATTATGGTTTTTTAGAGCCCAAAGCAGAGGTGGAACATGAGTAGAAATTCGGTCAGTATTGTCGTTTCGGCTTATAATGAAGAAGGCAATGTCGAGCCTTTGTATAAAGAGCTGAAAAAAGTTTTGAAGGAAGTTAAGCTGGATAAAGCCGAGATTATTTATGTTGATGACGGCAGCAGCGATAAAACTTATGCCAAATGCAAGGCTCTGCAAAAGAAAGACAAAGAGGTCAAAATTGTTCATCTCAAACGTAATTTCGGCCATGAAATTGCCATGACCGCAGGCATGGATTATGCTTCGGGCGAGGCGGTTATCTTTATGGATTCAGACTTGCAGCACCCGCCGGTTTATATCAAGCAGATGGTTGAAGAATGGCAGAACGGTTCGGATATTGTTTTAACACGCCGCGTTGATAATGTCGATACATCGGCTTTTTACAAATTCTGTGCCAAGAGTTTTTATAAAATTCTCAATATGCTGTCAGATACAAAAATTCCGGAGAAGACTCCCGATTTTCGTTTGATTGACCGTAAATATATTGATTTTCTCAAAGGGTTTAACGAGCAGGACAGATTGTTCCGCGGCTTGTTGAGCTGGATTATGCCTAATGACAAAGTTAAAGTGATTGATTTTGTTGCCCCGGAACGTTTGAGCGGCGAATCTAAATATAATTTCGGCAAAAGTCTGCAGCTGGCCTTGAATTCAATTGTGCAGTTTTCGGTCAAGCCGCTGCGTTTCTCCATTTATTTCGGTATGTTTACGGCTTTTATTGCCGGTTTGCTCGGTTTGTATGTTATCGGCGAACATTTTGTTATGCACCGGCCGACCCCCGGTTATGCGACGATTATGGTTACGGTAATTTTTCTGGGCGCCGTGCAGCTGATTGTGTTAGGAATTATCGGCGAATATATCGGCAAAATCCATATGGAAGTCAAGAAACGGCCGTTGTATATGGCTGATTTTGAAACCGCAGACGAAGTGAAAAAGGTAATCCGCGATGGCGCTAAGAAAAATATTTAATGCCGATGATTTCGGGATGAGCCGCGGGGTGAATCAGGCGATTGCCAAGGCTTATCATGAGGGAATTTTGAACTCGACCAGCATTATGATTAACCTCGATTTTGTTGAGGATGCGCTGGAACTCAAAAAAGATATGCCGGATTTGGATGTCGGTCTGCACCTTAATCTGACAAACCAATATCCGTTGTCAAATCCGTCGGATATTCCGTTGCTGGTTGATGAAAAGGGCAAATTTAAGCACGGTTTTGTGAACTTGTTTTTATTGTCTTTCTTCAAGCCCGGTGAGTTGCGCCGTCAGGTCGAGCATGAGGCCAGAGCTCAGTTGGAAAAAGCGCAGCAGCTCGGGCTTAAGTTGTCGCATATTGACAGCCATCGCCATATCCACCATATTCCGCTGATTTTTAATGTAGTTAAAAAACTGGCGGCGGAATATCAAATTCCGCGTATCCGGGTGGTGAACGAAAATATTTTTAATACGCTTAAGCATAATAAAGATACCAGTTATCTGAAAGACGGCGGCTTGGTGAAATATGCCATTTTGCGTGCTTTGGCTTTCTGGAACAATTATAAAACGGATACTTATTTTTACAGTATTCTTTATACTTGCAAGCTCTCAAAAGCGCGGTTTAAAAATTTGCAGATTCCCAAAAAATTTAAGGCGGTTGAAGTCGGTATTCATCCGGCAATGCCAGAGATTGACAAGCAGCATTTGCAAGATGTTTTTGATGATAATATTTTATCCCCGTGGCGGACAACCGAGTTGGAAACGCTGCTGGATAAAAAGACGGCAAATGAAATCAGATGATTGAGCTTTATAAAAAAATCGAGCAAATTTGGTTCAAGCTCAATCAAAAAATCCGTTTTCTTTTAGTCGGCGGTTTTAATACGGTTTTTGCTTACGGCGTGTTTGTCGCCTTATATGAACTTGTCGGTCTGCATTATAATCTGGCTCTGATTACGCAATATTTTATTACTGTTAATGTGTCGATTTTTACAATGCGTTATTATGTTTTTCAAAGCCACGGCGACTTAAAAAAAGAATATGCCAAGGCCGGGACGGTTTATGTCGGCATGTATTTCTTCAATGCTTTTGCTTTGAATTTTTTTGTGATTGTCTTAAATTTCGGACCGGTTCTCGGTCAGGCGATGTATCTGATTATCTCAACGATTGTCACTTATATTCTGCATAAATATTTTTCGTTTCGAGAAAAGAAAGTGTAAAAAATGGGTTTTGCCAATCATCAAATCCGCCCTTTGGCGGTAGCTCTTTTGCGGCGGGGAAACAAACTTCTGGCTTTGGACTGTTTTGATACAGTCAAGCAGCAGAGGTTTTACCGTTTGTTGGGCGGGGGTATTGAGTTTGGTGAAAAAGCGGAAGAAACAGTTGTTCGCGAGTTCCGAGAAGAACTCGGTTTGGCTGTTAAGGTGATAAAACGCCTCGGTGTTGACGAAAGCATTTTTACCTATGAGGGTAAGTTAGGGCATGAAATCGTCTTCTTTTTTGAGGCAGAATTTGTTAATCCTGAAGATTATGACAAGGAGTTTCACCTGCTTGAAAAAGAGCTGGAAAAAAACAGGGTTATCTGGGTGGAAATCAATGATGAAAACCGGATTTATCCGGAAGCTTTTCGCAAGTTTATATCTGCAGCTGCTTTTGCATAAGCAGGCGTTGTTTGTAAGTTTCGTGTTTTATCTGAGCCTTGACTGCCGCCTCCTGAAGTAATTGTTTATAGTTTTTCTGTTTCAAAATACTGTATTTGAAATCGCGCAGGGTATTGCGGTGCTGCTCAATCAGATATTTCTTTGAATTTGCGGCAGCGGTTTTTGTGCCGAAAGAGAAAGCCTGTTTGGGGCGATTGGTTTCGGGTTCCGGTTCAATTTGTTTGACAATCTCCCAAACGGCGGTGCGAGCCTGATGATTGTCATATTCTTTTGCCAGCTCGGGGCGGCCGCTTTTTTTGTGCCACATATCAATAATATTATATTCGGCCAGCAAAAAGCAGCTGTTGTCATTTCTGGCTTCCTGTTGGATTTGATTGAAGCAGCTAATTTTATATCCGGGCAAAAGGATTTTGAAAAAATCATGCAGTTCTTTGCGCATGTCGGTTCCGTGTGAATCCTGAAACCAGATTTCTTTGTTCTTTTTATCAGTCATCAAGGCCAGAGCATGATTGCAGCCGGGTTCGATGACTGACGGGAGCGTTAAATGATAAGCATTGATATTGGCCGAAAGCTGGTCGTTTAAGAGGACGGTACCAAGGTTGGCCAAAGCCTCTTCGTCAACTTTGCCATGCATGGAATTTTCAGAATCCGTGGCGGCATAAATATTGTGCGGCAGCGGAAACTCCGTCCCTTCATACATTTTTTTCTGCACAAATAAAAAATCATTGCCGAGATTAAAAAATTGGGAAATGTCGGAGATGAATTCTTTGCTGTATTTGCTCATATTTTTACTCTGTTTATTGATTGGCTGTTTTTACAGAATAGCTTATTTGGGGGCGTTTGTAAATCTTTGGTAACAAGAAAAAAAATGGCAGGAAAATTCCTGCCGAGGTTTGAGGTGAGGACTTGTGTTTAAGAGTTTTTCATTGCTTTTTTATGGTCTTGCATAATTTTTTTATGATCGTCCATGATTTTTTGATGATCTTTCATCATTTGCTCATGGTCTTGTTTGATACTCTTCATTTCATCTTTCATCTGCTGGTGTTCATTCATGATTTTTTCATGTTCACCGCTGATTTTATCCATGTGTTTTTGCATTTGATGATGTTGTTCCTGCATTTGAGCCGGCATTTCTTTCATCATGTCATTTTCGGCGCGGACACCAAAACCATAAACGGCAATGGCTGCCAGAGCAATGAGCGCGAGGCCTTTTTTCATGTGTTTTCTCCTGTGAGTTGATAACTCAAAAAATGTAAGCGGAAAAGGCGCGTTATCAAGCTGCATAGATATATTTGTTATAAACATGCCTTGTCAAAGGGCAAACTCGTGATCATATTTATTACAAAAGTTTTAGGAGACAAAAGATGTTAAAAAAAGTTTTGCAGGTGTTTTTCTCGGTTCCGGCAGTCATTTTGGTATATATTCCGATTATTTTAGTGCTGCTTGAGTTTGGAAAAATTTTTAATCCGGCCAATAATTGGCTCAGAGATACGAGCGCTTTCGTGTTGTTTTGGGGCGGGTGGTTTATCTGGGTCTGGTGTTTCCAGCTGCTGCGGATAAAAGGAGAGGGTGTGCCGCTTCCGAATGCACCGCAGCCGACAACGAAGTTGGTGCGCGAAGGTCCGTACAGATTGGTCAGAAACCCGATGACCATGTCTTTATGGGCGATTTTGTTCGGTGAGGCTATTTATTTCGGCAGTATTGCATTATACGGCTGGACGGCATTGGTGGTGATTGTTTCAATTTATTATATTCTGAAAATTGAAGAGCCGAAAATGTTGGAACAGTTCGGGCAGAGATATATGGAATATCGGGCAGATGTCCATCGTTTTTTATAGGTAAAAACTCCCCGGCAATTGGCCGGGGAGTGTGAGGCTGCCTTTTAGTGGTGGCATTGATAAACCACTGTTCCGCTTTGTGTTACACAAACTTGGTAACAAGTATAACCCTGATTTTTTACACATTCATCATACATGTATGCCGGGATAACGGAACCGCAGGTTCCTGTTTGATAGCTGCAAGTATCTTTGCAGTTTGTATAACAGGTTCTTCCGGCATAAGTAACAGGTGTTCCTGATTGGCCGCTGGGGCAGGAAGAGACGCCGCCGATATCGGAACAAGGTCTATATTCGCATTTATAGCAAGTATATCCTTGGGAACTGGGGGTTGTATCTGTTTGTTCATAGCCGTTGGAACTGCATTTATTAAGCTGATAGCCTGACGGGCAAGAATCAGCTGAAGCATCTGTGCACAGCGGTTTTACGCAGAGGTTGATGCCTGTCCAAACACTTGAATATTCTTTACAATTACAATCTGTTTCATTTGTACAATTCAGGTACTGTGTTGTTCCGCATTGTGTACTTGAACAGGTCGGGTTTGTTGTTGATACCCCGGTTGTTGATTTATTGGCAATGAGATATTTGGCGAAGTTATAGTCCGGCTGCGTATATCCTCCTTCGGCACAGCGACTCATTCCTTCTTTACAGGTAATGCCGTTGCCGACATTGACGACACTATAACCGAAACCGTTATAAATTACCTGTTTTGCCGTGTAAGTGTATCCGCTGGAAGTGCGAAAGGTTAGAGACGAGGTGCAGGGGACACAACTGCTGTTCATTGCAACATAGCCTGAATTGCAAGTCCAGCCGGTGTTAATTGTTTTTGTTCCCGAGCAATCCGTACAGGAAGCCGTGGTATAAGAGCTGTTGCCCGGTTTGGAAGAAATCCCTGAACAAGCGGGCAGAGTACAGTTTTTAATACAGCTGTCTCCGGATTGATGATATCCTGAATCGCACTTCCATCCGGTTTGGATAGAGTGGCTGCCGGAACCA
>URWU01000074.1 GCA_900551585.1 uncultured Alphaproteobacteria bacterium
AGCTCCGTCTCGTGGGCTCGGAGATGTGTATAAGAGACAGAAATATAACTGCGGCCGGTTGCTGAAAAACGGGCATGAAAGTCAGCGGCAACTTTTTCTGCTTTAATAATGCTGACCGGAGTTTCAGCTGTGCGCAGATGATGATTAATCCCTTGCAGCAGCCGGAATTCGTCAACATCTTTTTCCATATCAAAATGAGCGACCTGAGCCAGAGCGTGGACGCCGGTGTCGGTCCGGCCGGCGCAATACAGGCAGCATTGAGGTTCTTTGCCGAAAATATTAAAAGGGTTGTAAACGTTGCCCTTTTCATCGGCGCTTACTTTTTCTACACCGTTAAAGCAGGAGATGGCGGTTTCGACATATTCCTGAGCGCTGGGGCCGTCGGCCTGTCTCTGCCAGCCGAGCAGCGTGGTGCCGTCATATTCAATCGTTAACTTGTATCGCATTTTGATATCTCAAAAAAAAGAGGGATAATTTCTTATCCCCCTTTCTATAATAAAACTTGTCGTTTGGCAAATATTATTCGGCTGCCATTGTCAGGGCGCTGTCAATATCTTCTGATTTGAGCAGGCCGAGTTTTTGCTGAACAGTCCAGATAACGCGCAGGGCTTCCAGAGCGTTCTGACCTGTAATCCGCGGGGTTTCTTTGCCGTTAATGCAGTTGACGAAGTGGTTCAACTCTGCGGTCAGAGGCTGGTTGGTCGGAATGAACAGCTGCTCGACGCTGCCTTTCAAACCATAGTTCATCCAATCGGGAATGCTTTCCTGATTGACATAAGGCATACGGCCCTGAGAGTGAACGTTAATGCTTTGGCCGATAAAGTCCATATCAATATAGTTGGTATCGGTTGTGACGGTCAGAGTACGAACGCGGGCCTGAGTAATGCGGCTGGCGGTCATGCTGGCGGTCACGCCGTTTTCAAATTCAAGAATGGCCGTGATATAATCTTTGCCTTCGGCATGGTCAGGTGTTTTGACAGAAGAAGCCAAAACGCTTTTAACCGGAGATTTTACCAAAGACAAAACGATTTCGGCGTCGTGAATCATCAAATCCATTGAAACGTCAACATCGGTAATACGGCCACTGGCAGCAGACATACGCTGAGCTGTCAGGGAACGAATCTTGCTGGTGTCGGATAAAATTTTGTGCATTTGCTCAACGGCCGGGTTAAACTGCTCAATGTGGCCGACCAGGAGGGTAACGTTATTTTTTGCGGCGGCGTTGATTAATCTTTGGCAGCCGGCTTCGGTGGTGGCCAAAGGTTTTTCCATCAGGCAGTGAATGCCTTTGTTCAAGAAAAATTCACCGACTTCGGCGTGAGTAACGGAAGTGGTTACAACGCTGACGGCGTCAACAGAAGCGGCAACTTCTTCCATTGAAGAAAATGCTTTAATGCCGAACATTTCGGCTGCTTTCTGGCAGGCGTCAGAAAAAATATCATATACGCCGACCAATTCGACACCCGGAAGAGACTTATAAGTCTTCAGGTGGTTTCTTCCCATCATACCGGCACCGATCACGGCAACTCTGATTGTATTACTCATGCTGTTTTAATCCCTAAAATTTGGTTTGCTGAATTAATTTAGTTTACTATTAGCAAAATTCTTGGTAAAAAGCTTTTAAATTCTTGTTACATATTGTTACATTGAGGGCAGTAAAACATGAGAAAATCTTTCTATTCGCCTGTTATTTGTGCGGCGGCAATTTTGTTGCTGAATGCCTGCGCCGCAGAGCCTAAAGTCGCAAAACCCTTGGTGGAAGCCGATGATACGGTTTCTTTTATTGATGTTGAACCTGTCAAAGGACGTATGAATGTTTATACGTCAATGGCGCGCGGCGTGAAATATAATGTTGATGTAACGAAAAAAAATATCCACAAAAAAGTTTTTCAGGATACCGAAAATAAGTCGGCGGCTGATATTATTGCCGGAATCCTGCCCAAGAGTAATGGCGAAAGCCCTTTATATGACGCGGCCCGCAAACTTGATTTTGCCGTGATTTATGCCGTTTCGCATTTAAGCGGTAATCAGGAACTGATTAAAAGTAATATTTATGCAAAATCGGCTCAAGGTTTGGCTTTGGCCGCAATCAAAATGCATAAGGACGCTTTGTTTGCCGATCGTAAAATCCGTGAACTTGACCGTCAGATTACCGCGCAGCAAAAACAGATTACGCTGCTGAATGCAAAATTGGCACGGAACGGGGTTTTGAGCGAGCAGGATTTGGAAATGAAAAAAGGTCTTGAAGTTGCCGTTTTGAAACTGCAGCAGCTGCGCAGCTATCTGCAGGCGAGCGTGGCCGAATTTGCCGCTCTGGTTAAAGCAGATTCCAAAAGACTACAGGTTGAAGGCCGCCATTTTTATGAGTTAGAAGATTTTGATAAGAAAAATCAGCTGGAAACTTTCCAAAATGTTGCGCTGGATAACCGCAGCGAATTTAACGTTGCCCGCGCCGAGGTTTATAACTTCAACACGCAGGATGTCAAACGCAATGCCGTCAATATGTATCCGGAAACAGCAGCTCTGAGCCTGAACGGCTATGATATTAAAGATCCCATTTATATTGATAATCTGCAAAAACGCGCTGAAAAAGTTGCCGCTAATTTAGTGGCGGCGGTTGTCGCTTATGAAAAGGCGCAAAAGCCGGAAGAAAAGCAGCCGCTCAAAGTTAAGGCTTTTGATGAACTGGGGGTTGCCGTTTTGGTTCAGGTCGAAATTGATTATGACATGGTGCGCATGGCTGATAATGATTATACAGGCGCGGCCGCCAAAGTGCGCGAACTCAGAAAAGAAGTGCGGGAAACCGAACGGCACCGCAATCTCAATGCTGCAGAAAAACTGGATTTACTCGGCAAGCGTCAGGCGCTGCATGATCAGGAACTTTTGCAAAGCCAGGTCGAGGCCGAGCGTGCCATGGCCTTGCGCGGTTTGTATTTCCATGCCGGATTATCTCCGTTTAATGCCAAGCTGGTACAAGCCTCGGTCGGCGGTCTTGAAGAGAGTCTGAAAGCTTCTTTCAACAAGGATATGATTGAAATGCTGGCAAGAGCCGAAGTTAAACAAAAAGAGCTTAAAAAACAGGGAAATGTCTGGGCCAAAGAGAACAACTGGCTTGAGGTTCTGATAGACGAGGGCGGTCCGAAAGAGGAGCTGCCGATAGATATTCCCAATAAGCCGCGCGGTGATTTTGAGCCTTATGCCGGCGAGCAGTATAACAAACTGAAAGTCATGCAGCTCGGATCTTACCGGCAGCGTCAGAATGCCGATATCGAGTGGGCAATGCTGCAGCAGCTTTATCCCGAATTTAATCAGGCCAAACCCAAAGTGGAGAGTTCGGTTTTGAACGGCAAAATGATTTACCGCCTGATTTTAAAATCGGAAAACGGCGGTTTTATGGAAATCTGCAACAAGCTCCGCGCAGACAGAATCGAGTGTATCTTGCGCTAGAAGAGGCTGAATATATAAAAATGTTTGTAAAAGCTGCCAAAATCATTTATTATGTAAAAGATGTAATATCTCAGGAAGAGAAGGCTTATGTCTGACTTTAAGAAAGATTTCAGTTTAGTGACCGAAAGTAACCGGCGTCGTTCCTCTCATGACGGAGAGGATAATGCTTTTGATTTTTCGTCGTCTAAGCATGCCTATCCTCCGAAAAGAATAAATGACAGCCAGGCTTCTTATTCCTGGAGCGCCGTTTCCAAGCCGGAAGTCAAAGTTCCCGAAGCCCGCGGTGAAAAACCGCAGCCGGTCAGTTATCAGGCCAAGGCTGCCATTGATGACAAAATGTTTAAAATTCCAGATGCCATCAAGACTGAAAAAGGCCTGGAAATGGCAGGAAAAACCTTAATCGGCGCAGTTTATAACAAGCAGGATTTGAGTCATGCCAATTTTTCGGCGGCGAATCTGACTCAGGCTGATTTCTCCGGAGCAAATTTGAAAGGCGCCGATTTTTCCGGTGCCGATTTGACAGATGCTAATTTATCCGGCGCTGATTTGACTAATGCCGTTTTGTCCGGTTCCAACCTGCTGCGAGCTAATTTTACCGGTGCAAAACTGAACCATGTGATTCTGACCGAAGCCAATCTTGAAGAAGCAATTATGCTCGGTATTGAGATTGATGATCTGGCAATTGAAGAATTGCAGGCTCTGGTCGAATATATGGCGGTTTATTATCCGCATAAGCTCAACTTGACCAAACTTAATCTGACCTTGCTGGATTTGTCAAAAATCGATTTGACCAATGTCAGCCTTCGCGGTGTTGATTTCACCGGCTGTTCGATGAAAGGGGTTAAAGTCTGGGAGCTGGATTTGAGTGAATGTATCATTTCTCCGGCGCAGCTTGCCGAGGCCATAGGCCATGTTCCGACCCCGCAGGAACTGGCAAAATTATTGGCGCCGAAAGTCAAGAAGAAAAAGCGCGAAGGAATTGATATGACCGACTTGTTCTTTGACAACGGCAAAGAATTCGGCGTCTGGGATGTGACAAAAGAAAAAGGGCTTGATATCGGCAAGCTGGTCGAATCGGGAATGAAGCTGTTTCGTAAATCGGCTTCAAAGCCGCAGCCGCCGATTGAGGGGGAGGAAATTGTCGCTCATATCAAAGAAGAAAAACTGCGCAATGACAGTGATAAAGCCCGCAACGAAGAGCTTAAAGAGCGTATCCGGCAGCGCAAAGAAGAAGAGCTGCAAAAGCTGGCGGCCATGAAAAACGAATTTAAAAACGAAGTCAGCC
Source organism: uncultured Alphaproteobacteria bacterium (assembly GCA_900551585.1). Classification (GTDB taxonomy): domain Bacteria; phylum Pseudomonadota; class Alphaproteobacteria; order RF32; family CAG-239; genus CAJLXD01. The sequence continues at coordinate 4,733 of URWU01000074.1, forward strand.
GTGATGGCGGCGAGCGTGACGTTAAAGAGACGGAGCATAAGAAAATCAAAGAGCAGATTGCGGTTGACCGGTTGGTTATCCGCGATCGCGGCCGCGAATGACAACAGGTAAGGAAAACAAAATCCGATGAGCCGTTCGGCAGAGACAGAAAAAAACAAAAAGTCACTAAAAACAGTTTTAAGGGTGTTTTTAGTGATATTTTTAAGTATTGCCGGTTTGGTTGTCTCGGCCATCATTTTTTTGGCACTGGCGCAGCTGCTGCATAAGGGATTCAATGAAAAGGGATTATTGGCTGTCAGCCGCTTTTTGCAAAGGCTTCAGGTACAGCCTTTCTATCTTTGGGAAGCCTACAGCCAATGGGGCACTTCGTTTCTAAAGGCCTGGCATAAAAACAGTCTGAACGCCGCCGTACTGGTTCCGCTGCTGTCACCGCTGCTATTTGTGCTGTTGACGGTGTGGATTTTTATTAAAAGTTCTTATTCTTTCCGGTTGTGGTATAAGCTCAACAACCGTTTTGCCGAGCAGGAAGATATTAAAAACATGGGGCTGTTTGACGGTCATCTGATGGCTTTGGGGCGGTTCGGCGACCGCATCCTCAAGCTCAAACGCTGCGCGTCGGTGTTATGTTTCGGTGAAACCGGCAGCGGCAAAACTGTCGGTGTGGCAATCCCGTCAATTTTAGAATCGGATAATGCCTGTATTGTCGCGATTGATAACCGCAACGAACTGGCAAAATATACCAGCGGTTACCGCTCGACTTTGGGCAAGGTTTTTTACTTCAATTGGAATCTGAATGACGAGCCCTTAAAAAATGAATTTTATCCGCGCTGGAACCCGCTGTCTGCAAAAGATATGCCCGGTAAAGGCGAAGAGCGGGAAAAATATGTTTCCGGTCTGGCGCGGTATTTTATTGCCAATAACCGCAATGATGACAGTGATACCGATAATTATTGGGAAAAGCTGGCGATGGCGGCCATGGACGGTATTTTGAATTTTTTCATTTCCAAAATCGAACGGGCAAGCGCCAATGATTATTTTTTAAGCGAAATGCTTGATAAAGGGCGTTTGAGCAAAGAAGACAAAGAGCTTCTGCTCAGTTATTATGTGTTGATGAACAAAAAATATTCTTTGCCGGCGATTAAAAATATTGAGCTGAACAAGCTTGATATGAATAATTATCTTCCGGTCGGCAGTTGGGAGGGAATCCCGAAATTGTGGCAGGGCAAAGAGATTAATCTGGCGATGTTTTCGGACTGGCTGCTGCAGAGTTATTTCGCGGTTAAAGCCGCGGCGCAGAATCCCGAAGTTGACGGTTGGAAAGTGGTGATTGAACGCTGGATCGAGGAAGCCAAATTTTTCGGTTATAATGAAAAAGCGCTGGAGACTTTGCAACAGCTGTTTTATTTGTCTCGCAAGCAGCGCAGCATTATCTTTCCGATGGTGATTAATCCGTTGTCGGTGTTCCGCAACTCAAGTGTTCGCGAGCGGACGTCTACCAGCGATTTTTATATGTATCAGTCGCGCGGCATTAAGAATCCGGTCAGCGGCAATTGGGAAGTCGTGACCATTTATTCTATTTCCGGCAACAAAACCGTCGACTTTATGAATAAGCTTTTTGTTGATATGCTGATTGATAATAATATCGTGCCGCAGAAAGGTTACGGCCCGTTTCCGCTGCTGTTTGTGATGGACGATTTGGAGCAGCAGCCGCGTTACGAATCGCTGATTGAAGGCTTGATTCACGGCGCGCATTCTCGGATGGCTTTTCTCCTGCTGAGCGACTATGTGAAAATGCTGCAGGAAAAATATACCACCGAAGGCATGGAAGAAATTGTCAGCAATGCGACTTATAAGCTGATGTTGTCCGACAGTTATAAAACGCTGGCCTGGAAATTTGAAAATCTGGCGGTTTACGGGACAAAGTCGGTGCAGATTCCGGCCAGCGACGTCGGCAGTTATCTGAAAGCCAAAAGCGGACTGACCGACGCCAGCTATTATAAAATTATTGCCAAAAATTTGAACTCAATCAAAAAGCACGATTTGCAAATCGGTGATGAATTTTTGGTGGCGGCCGGCTATTATCATTTGCCGATTAAACTTAAATGTATTTATTTTCTGCAAAATGAAGACCTCAAAAACAAAGCGACTTATGACGCTGATTATTTTCTTGATGAAGAGCTTGAAAAAAAGCGCAATGTTCAGGATATTGAAACTCCGGGAGTTATTGATGTTTTGCACGAAGCCGGCCTGGATTTGAAAACCGAAGAAGATATCAATATCTATCTTGAAGACCGCTACGAAGAAGCGATAGAAACCCGTCAAGTCGTTGCCGACAAGCAAAGCGCTCTTGCCGATGACATTTCCAGCCGCTGGAAGAGCCGTCCCCATGTTCACCGCCCCCAGTCAGACAGCGAGTGGTGGCTTGATGAAGATGCGTTCAGCTTTGAGGGGAAGGATGAGAATACCAACCCCTTCAAATAAAACCTATTCTATGGTCGCCTAATACAGAAACTGCGCGTAAAATACTCAGTCATGTACTATTATGTAC
>URWU01000075.1 GCA_900551585.1 uncultured Alphaproteobacteria bacterium
GCGTCAGATGTGTATAAGAGACAGGTCGTAAATGCCGACGTTGTCAAACTCGGAAACGGAGGATACGCAAATGAATAAAATCAAACTGCTCGGCTTATCTTTGTTTCTGCTTGCCGGCTGCACCATTGATAACGGCCATTTTGAAGCCGTTTCGACCCGGCCTCTGTCCCTGTTTACAATGACGGCTAATAACGGCATAATTGCCAAAGACATTGAAAGGGCATCCGAACAACACATTGTCGCCGTTATCCCGCTCAGCAAAGCGCCGAACATTTCCGACGCCATTAACCAGATTCTGGACGAACACAAAGCCGATTACCTCGCCGATGTCGACATCAAGTTTCAGACCTTCCGCATTCTTCCTTGGTACGGATACAGCTCCTGGAAAATTGAGGGCGACGCTGTCAGGGTTTATAAATAGGATACATACCAGAATCTCACAAAAAAACTTGCAATTTTCTTCCCCTCCGATACAAATAAACCGGTTTAGCGGCAACAGGGGAAATGAACTTGCGCAAATTTTGGGGAATGATACTTTTATTGCTTGGCGGCTGCTCGGCACAAACTTATCATATGGGACTGATTATTCCCGAAAACACGCCGCTCAAAGAACAAGACATCGACCGCGGCACGATTGCCCATAACATCACAGGCAAGGACACGCACGAAATTATCCTGTTCTTTCCTTCCGGACACCCTAACTTTCAAAACGCCGTCAACCAAGCCTTGGTCAAAGGCCGCGGCGACTTAATCATCAACGCCGAAGTTTCCTATATCTACCATTGGTTTATTCTCGGCGGTTACGAGCAGATTAAAATCACCGGCGATGTTGTCCGGCTGCCGCAGTAAGGAGCAAAAAATGAAAAAATATTTTTTGCCTTTTCTTCTTGCGGCATTAACCTCCTGCGTTGTCAACAACGGCCATTATGATGTCCTGACCTCGGCACCGATGTCGCTGCACACTTTGGCAGCCGATAACCCGGTTATTGCCAAAAATGTTGAAGCCGTTTCACAACGGCATAGTTTCATGCTGATTCCTTTCGGCAAAGCGCCGGCTCTGTCGGAAGCCCTGCAGGAAATCCTCAGCAAATATCGCGGCGATTACATGACCGACGTCTCGGTCAGCAGCCAAAATTTCCGGATTCCTTTTTGGTATGGCTACACTTCGTGGAAAATTGAAGGCAATGTCGTCCGCGTCTTAAAATAACGCCGCAAAAATCATGCCGTTTTTGGTATAAGACATAAAAAAATCTTGCCTTTCGGCAAATAAAATAATACCCTCAGGCTATTGCTAAACTGTAAAGGACAAGAGAATATGACTGTTGATACCCCTGATATTGCTTCGGCCAAACGTACCATCGAAAAAGAAATCGAAGCCTTGCGCATGATGGAGAACGAGCTTAACGGCAACCTTTCCGAAGCCTTGGATATTATGCAGAAAACCAAAGGCCGCGTCATTATCACCGGCATGGGCAAATCAGGACACGTCGGCTCCAAAATTGCCGCCACATTAGCCTCCACCGGCACACCGTCTTTCTTTGTCCACCCGGGTGAAGCCAGCCACGGCGATTTGGGAATGCTCACCAAAGATGACTGTGTGGTTGCCATTTCCAACAGCGGCGAAACCCGCGAATTGTCAGATATCATCATTTATTGCAAAAGATACGGTATTCCGTTGATTGCCATGACCAAAAACCCCGACAGTGCCTTAGGTGTTGCCGGTGATGTTCTGCTGAAACTCCCCGATGACGGCGAAGCCTGCCCGCTCGGCCTGGCACCGACTTCTTCCACCACCGCCACCATTGTCCTCGGTGATATTCTGGCTGTCTCTCTGCTGGAACGCAAAGGTTTTACCAAAACAGATTTCAAACAGCGCCACCCGGGCGGCAAACTCGGTTCTTTCCTGAAAAAAGTTTCCGACCTCATGCACAAAGGCAAAGATATGCCTCTGGTAACCGCCTCGACCACCATGCAGGACGCCATGCTTGAAATGACTTCCAAAATGCTCGGCTGTGTCGGTATTGTTTCAGATGACAACAAACTCCTCGGAATTATCACCGACGGCGACCTGCGCCGCTGCCTCAGCCCGGATATTCTGAATAAAACGGTCGACAAGGTCATGACCAAGAATCCCAAAACCATTGCTCCCGACGTTCTGGCCGTTGAAGCCCTGAACACAATGAACAACACCGGTAAAGGCATTACCCAGTTATTCGTTGTTCAAGACGACAAACCCGTCGGTATCATTCATTTGCACGATTGCCTGCGTGCCGGAGTTGCTTAACTTTGATAAACGTCAAACAAATAGATTCGCTTTTTAACGAAGATTCGCAAAAAGATCAGCAACGGCCGAAGGACGCGATTGTCAAGCACACCAAATGGGTGCGCCGCGCTAAACTGATTCTGCCCAGCTTTGCCGCCGTGTTAATCGGCCTTCTGGTAATTTTTCCGTCTTTGCAAAAAAACGAAAAAGATTTGTTTTTGGACATAACCCGTCCGAAGAAAGGCGAGCTTGAAAAGCTCCATGTTGAAAAAACCATCCTCAACATCACCGACAAAGACAATAAGGTTCACAATTTTACCGCCGAAAATATCGACGAGACCAGCCCCGGTTCCAAGCTGATTAAGCTGAACCGGCCCGACGGCATGATGCCGACCTCTTTTGCCGACTGGGTTAATATCAAATCTCCGACCGGTTATTTTGACCAGAATAAAAATACGCTGCAGCTGATTGATAATGTGGAAATTTTTTATTCTCAGGGCATGAATGTGAACGTTCCCGATGTTACATTTGATTTTAACACCTCAATCGCCAGCAGCGCCAGTCCGGTTAAAGCTCAGGGTTATATCGGCGATCTGACTTCGGAAGGCTTTGAATTCAGCACCAAAACCGGCATTGTCACATTTAAAGGCAAAACCTTTATCAAACTAAAAGAAGACAGCTTAAAAGGAAATAACTAATGTTCAGGCTCGTTTACATCTTGGCCGCTTTGCTCTGCTTTCCGGCTCTCTCACAAGCCCAGTATATGAATTTGACCGCCGATAAAGAAGTCGAATGGGATTCTCAGGCTCAGAAGATGACCGCCGTCGGCAATGCAGTCGCTTCAAAAAAAGATATGCAGATTCGCGCCGATAAAATGACGGCTTATTATGCCAAGAACACCTCTGCGGCAAGCAAGAAAAATACCATTACCGAAGTCCATGCTTCCGGCACTGTGGTCATGACAACACCGAAAGCCAAAGCTTTCGGCGACACGATGGACTATGACATCGCCAAAGACAGCGTCGTTTTAAGGGGCGAACCGGCCAAAATCCAAACCGACAAAGAAACCATCACCGCCAAAGACAATATCACCTATTATCCGTCTCAGCAAAAAGCGATTGCCACCGGCAATGTTTTTGCCACCGATAAAAAGAACAATAAAATCTATTCCGACCGCATGATTGCTTTTTTCAAAAAGAACGCCAAATCCGGCGCATTGGAAATGGACAAGGTTGAAATTTATGACCATGTCAAAATCGTAACCGACAATGCCAACGTCACCGCGGATAAAGGCCTCTACCTGCCTCAAACCGGCATGGTCAAACTCTATGACCATGTGATGATTGACCAGCAGGGCAACAAACTGCAGGGCGATTTTGCCGAAACCAATCTCAACACCGGCAAAAGCCGCATTATTGCAGGCAAAACCTCACAGGGACGCGTCTCCGGCGTTTTCAAAGAAAAAAAGAAATCCGATAAATAATCACTTTAAGAAAAGATAAAACCATGAATGCAATTGCTAATCCGCTCGTTTCAAAATTAGAAGTTTTTAATATCGGTAAAAAATATAAAAACCGTCCGGTTCTGCGGAATGTGTCGCTGAATGTCAAACGTGGTGAAGCCGTCGGCCTGCTCGGTCCGAACGGTGCCGGCAAAACTACTTGCTTTTACTGCGTCACTGGTTTAATCACACCAGATTACGGCGATGTGCATATTGACGGTCAGGATATTACCAATCTGCCGATGTACCGCCGCGCCCGCATGGGTATCGGCTATCTGCCGCAAGAAGCTTCCATTTTCCGCTCATTGAGCGTAGAAGATAATATCAAAGCAGTGCTGGAAATTGTTATTGAAGACGAGAGCAAGCGCGAAAATATGCTTGAAGAACTCTTATCCGAATTTTCAATTGCCCACCTGCGCAAATCTCCGGCAATTGCTTTATCCGGCGGTGAGCGCCGCCGCTTGGAAATTGCCCGTGCCTTAGCCAGCCAGCCGAATTTTATTCTGCTTGACGAGCCTCTGGCCGGTATTGACCCGATTGCCGTCGGCGAAATCCGCAACCTCGTTTCACAGCTCAAACACCGCGGCCTCGGCGTTTTAATTACCGATCATAATGTCCGTGAGACTTTAGATATTACCGACAGAGCTTATATCTTACACGGCGGCACCGTTCTGATGGAAGGTAATCCTGATGAAATCGTTGCCAATAAAGAAGTTAGAAAGGTTTACCTTGGCGATAACTTCTCCATGTAATTTTTAAAACTGGAGCCCTGAGTTATGGCTGTTACTCCCAAACTGGAAATACGACAATCGCAGTCTCTGCTTATGACACCGCAGCTGCGTCAGGCAATCAACCTGCTGCAAATGTCCAATCTGGAATTGGGGGAACTGATTGAGCAGGAATTAAACGCCAATCCGCTTTTGGAAAAAGAAAGCGATACATCTTACGACGATGTCGAAACACCTCAGACAATAGATGACTATACTGATATGTCAACACCGGAACCGGAAGATTATTCTCCCGATGTTGACTATGACAACCAATTTGACGATTCCGGTTCTGACCGCGAGGGCTATGACAATCTCGACAATGATTATTCCTGGTCGGATTACAACGAAAGCAAAAATCACAGCGGCGATGAAGATTTTGACTATTTTGAAAAAAAGCTCAGCGATGACAAATCGCTCTATCGTTTGTTGAACGAACAAATCGGCCTGAATTTTTCCTCCAAACTGGATCAGGCTATCGCTCTGCGCCTGATTGAACATCTCGATTCCGCCGGCTATTTTCGCGGTGATATCAAAGAAATCGCCGCAAAACTTAATCTGAAACAAGCAAAAATCAAAGAAGTCTGGGAAGTTTTGAAAACTTTCGAACCTTCGGGAATTTTTGCCGTCGATTTGGCCGAATGTCTGGCTATTCAGCTCAAAGACCAAAACCGCTATGACCCTATGATTGCCGCCCTGCTGGATAACCTGCCGCTGCTGGCCGAACGCAAGTTCAAGGAATTAAAGAAAATCTGTCAGGTCGATGATGAAGATTTAGCATCGATGATTGCCGATATTAAAAGCCTCAACCCCAAACCGGCAGCCGAATTTACCAATGACCTCACCTCTTATGTGATTCCCGATGTCTTTGTCAAACGTGACAAACACGGCAATTATCAGGTCGAGCTGAACAGTATGTCCCTGCCGCGCGTTTTGATAAACCGCCGCTACTACAGCGAAATCAAAGAAGCCGCCACCGGCAAAGAAACCAAACGCTACCTGAAAGAACAAATCAGCAGCGCCAATTTTTTGGTAAAAGCCTTACACCAGCGGGCAATGACGATTTTGAAAGTCAGTGAAGAAATTGTCAAAGCCCAGCAGGATTTTTTTGAAAAAGGCATTGAACATTTAAAGCCTATGGCCTTGCGTGATATTGCCGAAAATATTGAAATGCACGAAAGCACCGTCAGCCGCGTCACAACCAATAAATATATGCACACGCCGCGCGGATTGTTTGAGCTCAAATATTTCTTTTCGGCCGCAGCCGGCACTTTCAGCGGCGATGACCAAACCTCAACCCTGAGTATCAAACATAAAATTAAAAAGCTGATTGACGAAGAAAGTGCCGATAATATCCTTTCCGACGACAAACTGGTCGAAGTCCTTGCCTCTCAGGGGATTAAAATTGCCCGCCGCACCATTACCAAATACCGCGAAGCCATGGGCATAGCCACTTCCGGACAAAGAAAGCGCGATAAACGCCAGCCGCTCTAAAACCTTTTGTCTCAGAAGTTTTTATTGACTTTTATTAATATTGGGGTTAATTACAATCTTACATTTGATATCGTCGCCGATTTAGGATATATTGGTACGGTAGAATTGATTTTTTTAATATATTTTGCAAGGAAGAATTATGAAAATTACATTGACAGGCAAACAAGTAGACATTGGAGACAGACTTCGCAACCACGTTGAAGAAGCTATCGAAAATTCTGTTAACAAATATTTCCCGGCTCCAATCAGCTGCACAGTCGCTTTCTCTAAAGAAGGTGAAGATTTCAGTGCCGAGGTAACCGTTCATCCTGCTAAAAATATTGTTGTCAAAGGCACCGGTGTTGCCGGCGATCCTTATACCGCATTTGACAACGCCAATGCTCATATTGCTACCCGTCTGCGCCGCCACAAAACCAAATTAAGCGACCACAAAGGCAAAACCGGTTTGGCTGAAATGGGCAGTGAAGCTGTCTTCTCTCTGAATGAAGAAGCTGAAGAAATTGATATCGACGACGCACCTTTGACCATTGCCGAATTGGAAGCTCAGATTCCGGTTTGCACCGTCAGTGATGCCGTTATGCGCATGGACCTGATTAACGAATGTGCATTAATGTTCAGAAACAGCGCCAACAACCACATCAGCATGGTCTATCGCCGCAAAGACGGTAACATCGGCTGGGTTGAAACCAAAGCGTAATCTTTCGTTATAACAACAAAAAGGCTTAAATTTATGAAACTTTCCGAAATAATGTCAGGGAACAGCATTTTTATGGGATTAAAGTCAAACAGCAAAAGACAACTTTTGCAGGATTTGGCCAATAAAGCTGCTGAAATCACCGGCATTAACGAACGCACTATTTTTGATACAATTTTAGAGCGTGAAAATTTGGGTTCCACAGGCTTCGGTGAAGGCACAGCTCTTCCTCACGGCCGCTTTGCAGAGTTAGATAAAGTCTATGGCTTTTTTGCTAAATTGAATTCTCCGGTTGATTTTGAAGCCATTGACGGCAAACCAGTTGATTTGGTTTTCATGCTGCTTTCTCCTGAAGGCAACGGCGCAGACCATTTGACTGCTCTGGCTCAGGCTTCGAGAATTCTCAAAGATGAATCTACCCGCACAAAAATCCGTCAGATTTCTTCTGCTCAGGAAATTTATGCCCTTTTGAATAATCACGAGTAGAGTAGATTAAATAAAAATCTGTCTCTTATACACATCTGACGCT
>URWU01000076.1 GCA_900551585.1 uncultured Alphaproteobacteria bacterium
GAGATGTAGCTCCGTCTCGTGGGCTCGGAGATGTGTATAAGAGACAGTTATAGTATTTGCTTAAAGAACAGCTTTTCTGCCTAAATATACATAAGGATTATTAATTATGAACAGGAATATGCCCAAGCATTTCAGTTATAATTTCAAGCTTAATACCGACCAGCTGCCGACCAAGGCTTCAGACAGACTCAATCTGCGCATTGTCCTGCCGGGAATCGTCCTCGGCGCAGCGCTTTTTGCCCTCGGTTTGTTTGAGCTCCTCAACGGGCTGAAAAACAACTCCGGACTCTTTGACAAGCTGGCACAGGACAATATCACGACTTATACGCCGTTTATGAGCGCGACTTTCTTTGATATTGTGATTATGGCTATGGGCTTAGGCATTGTTATCACACTGCTTTTATCGAATATCCGTTACAAAAAAATCTTTTTTGACGGCAAAAACATAACCATGGTTCATCGTCCGGCTTTCGGCAAAAAGGTGACCATCCGCGAGAATATTGCCAATTATGACGGCGTGATGCTGCGAATCGAATTTTTCCAATACGGCTTTATTACCAAGAATCGCTATTTTATTGAGCTGCACCACAAAAATCCTGACAAGATTGTGCCTTTGTATATTGCCATTTCCGGCAAAGATATCCGCAAAATCTGGGAAGATTATGCCCGAAAGTTTAATCTGCCGACCCTGATTTATACTGATGAAGGCATGGTCAAACGCGAGGTTAAAGATTTGAACAAATCGCTGCGCGAAATGGCCGAAATTTGGGATTTGAAAAAACAATTCAACGAAAACAGTAAACCGTCTTCCTGCATTGCGGTTAAGCGCGGCAACAATAAAATCGTGATTAAATCGCGCAAAATTATCTGGGACGCATATAATATTCTGGCATGGCTGTTTATTTTGGTGTTTGTGCTGGTGGCGGTTATTGTCGGTTTCAATACGGCCGGTTTTTCGGCGCTGTTTTTGTCGCTGTTTTACGGACTCGGTACGCTGGGGCTGGTTGCCGCGGTTTTTGTGCTGTTCCGCAAAGACAAACTGGTTTTGAAAAAAGACAAGATTGTCAATACGCACAAATATATGCTTTTTCAGACCAAACATGACGAGATTATGAAAGATGACATCGAAGCTGTCGACGTGACGATAAATCCGGCAACGGAGCGCTATTTTGTGACGATTACTTCCGATGACAAAACCATCATTTTCGGCAAAAAACTGCCCATGAACGACTTGAAATGGGTTAAAAAGTTTTTAATTAACGAGATTATTAAAGACGAATAAGCTTATCTGCAAAATTTTCCGGTAAAACAGAAGAATTTTGTTGGCTATATATGCGTTTTAAATTATACATAATATAAATATCAGATTGAGCTCAGAGGAGAGTTATGACAATGAAAAAGAAAAATGCCCCGGAACAGCATAATGATTTTGAAGATGCTTTCATTCGTGAAATTGATGAAGAACTCAAAAATGAAAAGCTGAAAAAAATCTGGGATAAATACGGCTTATTCATCATTATATTCGTGGTTCTTGCTGTTTCCGCCGCCGTCAGTTTTGAAACTTTCAAAGCCTGGAACGAAAAACGCAATCAGGAATTTTCCGACACTTATGCTTATGCCCTGAACCTGCAGAATCAGGGACGTTATGCCGAGGCAATGGAAGTGCTCGACAAACTGCAAAAATCGAAAAAGGCGGTTTATTCCGATATTGCCGAAATTCAGATGGCTAATATCATGATGGAGCAGAACAAAGTCGAAGAAGCCATCGCCATTTTGGAAAACGTGGTTTCGGACAAAGATTTTAACCCGCAGATGAAGCAGATTGCCACAATCAAACTGGCCTCTTATAAACTGGACTATGCTCCGAGCGAAGAGATTCAATCTATGTTGGCTCCGTTAGTCCGCGAAAACGGCGTCTGGACAAATATTGCCAAGGAAATGCTGGCCATGCTGGCTGTCCGCGACGGCGATTTGGACCGTGCCAAAACTTTGTATCAGGAAATCAGCGTTGCCGCCAATACGCCGGAGACTTTGAAAGCCCGTGCTCAGGATATGCTGAACGTGATTGAAGAAACTCAGAGTAAACAAAAATAATCTAACTAACTATCGAGGATTTGAGGGAATGAAATATAAGACCTATCAGAGAACAGCTTTGTGCGGACTGGTTATGCTGCTCAGCGCCTGCGGAATGTTCAGCAAAGATAAAGTCCAGCTTGACGGCGAAAGAGTTGCCGTTTTGAAAGAATCTAAAATGCTGGCTCCCGATGTTGAACCGAATCAACTGAAAATTACTCTTCCCAAACCCTATCTTAACAGCAAATGGACTCAGGAAGGCGGCAACTCGCAGCACCTGATGGGACATCTGCAAGCCGACAGCAAACTCAAAAAACTGTGGGACAGCGGTTTCGGTGAAGGCAACTCCAAACGCGACTATCTCCTCGCCGCGCCGGTTATTGCTTATCAGGTGGTGTTCACCATTGATGCCGATGCCAAAGTCCGGGCTTTCCGCTTGGATGACGGCGATGAAATCTGGGCTAAAAGGGTCAAACCTCTGAATAAAGACGAGAAAACCGTGTCAATGAAAGGCGCCGGTCTGGCCGAATTTGACAAGAAGATTTATGCCACCACCGGTTTTGGCGGCGTTTTTGCTTTGGATATGAAAACCGGACAACAAATCTGGCGTTTTGACAATCCGTCTCCCATCCGCATTGCTCCGACTGTCGCGGCCGGAAAAGTCTTTGTACAGACGATTGAAAACACTTTGATTTGTTTGGATGCAGCCAATGGTCAGGAACTCTGGCGTTATAAAACCGCTACCGAGAGCACAACTCTGGTCGGCGGCGCCAGCCCGGCTTATGACCCGGAACAAGACGTGGTTATTGCCGCTTTTTCAAACGGCGAGCTGCGCGCGTTAAAAGCCAGCACCGGTTCCAGCCTCTGGGGTGATTTCCTCGTTTCTCACCGCCGTACCAATTCCTTGGCCAGCATTAACGGTATTAAAGCCAATCCGGTTATTGACGGCGAAGTCGTTTATGCCCTCGGCCACAGCAATATTTTAGTAGCTTTGGATTTGCGCAGCGGCAACCGCATTTGGGAAAGAGAAATCGGCGGTATTAACCAGCCCTGGGTTGCCGGAAAATTCATGTATGTACTGGACAATGATTTCAATTTGATTGCCATGGAAAAATCAAGCGGCAAAATTATCTGGAACACCAATATTCCGGTCACCAAAGATGAAGACGACCGCGCCGGCCTGTTTGCCAAAGGCCCGGTTTTGGCCGGAAACCGTCTGTTGGTCGGAAGTTCAAACGGCTATGTCTTTGCGGTTTCGCCCTACAACGGCAAAATCATCGGCTATATCAGCCTGTCTGACGGCGTAGAGGTGTCTCCGGTCATTGCCAATGCTATGACAATTTTCACCACTAATGACGCAGATATTGTGGCTTATAAATAACGGAACAGAAAAATGAGTTTAAAAGTTGCCATTATCGGACGGCCGAATGTCGGCAAGTCAACGTTGTTCAACCGCCTCGCCGGACGTAAGGTTGCCATTGTCCACGACCAGCCGGGTGTTACCCGCGACCGCCGCGAGACGTCAGCCAAGCTGCGCGATATGAATCTGCAGATTATTGATACGGCCGGTTATGAATATTCCAAAGAAGATAATTTGGAAAAAAGAATGTGGGATCAAACCCGGCGCGCTATTGAAGACGCTGATGTCAGCCTGTTTTTGTTTGATGCCCGCGACGGTTTACAGCCTTATGACGAGCATTTTGCCCAGCTGCTGCGGCAAATGCACAAACCGGTTATCCTGCTGGCCAATAAATGCGAAGGCAAAGCGCAGGAAGACAGTATCGGCGAAGCTTTTAAACTCGGTTTTGGCGAGCCAATTCCCTTTTCAGCCGAACATGGTTTAGGCCTGCAGGATTTATATGATGCTCTGCATGCCGAATATGTCAAACTTCCCAAAGAGGAAAAAGCTCCGGCCTACTCTGCCGAAGATGATAACGGTACAGAAGACATCAGCGAGGAAGCCTGGAAAAAAAGGACCATTCAACTGGCAATCGTCGGACGGCCAAACGTCGGCAAATCTACTCTGGTCAATGCTCTGCTGAAAGATGAGAGAATGCTGACCGGTCCGGAAGCCGGCGTCACCCGTGATGCGATTTCGACAGCTTGGGAATATCAAGGCCGCAAGATTAATCTTGTTGATACGGCCGGGCTGCGCAAACAGGCGCGGATTTCCGACTCTCTTGAAAAAATGTCTGCCGCCAGCACCAAACGCGCTGCTTTTCTGGCTCAGGTTGTGGTTCTGGTTCTTGATGCCGATGCCGTTCTCGACAAGCAGGATTTGACAATTGCCCGTCAGGTTCTTGACGAAGGCCGTGCTCTGGTTATTGCCGTCAATAAATGGGATGTTGCCAACCGCAAAGAAGCGCTTGACCAGTTAAACTACAAATTGCGCACTTCGCTCACTCAGGCGGAAGGCGTGCCGACGGTAACCATTTCCGCTTTGAAAGGCGAAGGCCTTGATAAGCTCATGCGCGCCGTGTTCAAAGTATATGACCGTTGGAATATCCGTATTCCGACAGCTCCTCTGAACAAATGGTTTGCCGATATGATTGATAATTATCCGCCTCCGCTCGGTAAAAACAACCGTCGGATTAAGCTGCGTTATATTACACAGGCCAAAACCCGTCCGCCGGCATTTTTTATTTTTTCGAGCAACCCCGAAGGTTTACCGGACGCTTATTTGCGCTATCTGGTTAATAATCTGCGCGAAACTTTTGATATGGGTGGTATCCCAATCCGTATGACAGTTCGCAAAACCGGCAATCCTTATGCCGAAAAGGATAAAAATCATTCTAAATAGACACGAGGCAAACACAGCGTGCTTGATCGCGTTAGTAAACTGACGCACCGCTCGCGGTCGGGAACGCCCGACGGCGAAAAGTTAGCTGACGCCCTGCTCGCGTTGCTCGCCCAGAATTTTGTCACCCGTCCGCCATCGTCATTTTGAGGCTTTGCCGAAAAATCCAGTCAAACTATATAGCTATATTGTCATGTTGAGCGAAGCCGAAACATCTCAGCCTTATTAATTTACTGAGACTCTTCGACTACGCTCAACATGACAATAAGCAAGACTTTTCGCAGCAGGCCGCCTGCTTTTTTATTTCCTTTAAATACAACCCGTTACAGAAACATGATAATTTTTCACCTTGCATTTTCTGGTTGCAAAAAAAAAAAAACGTTTATCATTGATATTGTGTAGGCTTTAGTTCTAATTATTAGTGAGGTGTGTCATGTCTAGTCTTAAAAAAGCTCTGTTATGGGCTGTTTCTGTCATATTTGTTTCTGCAACTTCTTATGCCGGAGAGAGCGGACATGTTCCCATCTCATTATACACTCACACATTTCCACACATCGCGGAATTAAAGCCTGCACCTGATTCTTTTCAGCTGGCTAAGGCAACTTTTTTGCCTGAAGCTTCCGAAGATTTTGACTTCTCCGGGGCAAGTTCAAACAATAATCATAACCGAGGTGATAACTGCGATGGTTATCCTTTCTCAGCTTGTCCGACCGGCGGCTCCTGCTCCCCTTGTCCTTTTAATCACAGAAAGCTTCGTGTTACCGGCTGCCAGTCTCCCTATCTTTATCAGAGCGGAAATTGCAATTGTCCGGCGGAGAAGCCCCTATCCTGTGCAAATGACAAATGTACGCAATATTGCGGCTCAACCTGTATTGCCAAATCATGCAGCCCGACAGCCGACCAGACGAACTGTACCAACGGTAACCAGGCCTGTGATGACGGCTGTTGCGGAACAAACCGAAAATGCTGCGTTCCATGTACGGATAAAATAACCGGCAAGCCGTCTAACAGTTCCTACACTTATTCTTCCTGCACCGATGGTTCCGGAAGTCACTCTATTCAAACCGGCTGGAAGTGCAACTCCGGATATCACCAATCCGGCAGTTCTTGCGAAAAAGACTGTATTGTTCAAAATTGTTCAGGCTATACTTTGAGTACTTGCCCAACTTACGGTATCTGTTCAAGTTGCACTAAAACGGCAGCAAGCTGCTCGACCAACGGCACTTATAGAAAACTCGACAGCTGCCAATCAGGTTATAAAGTTTCCGGAAATACTTGTGTGAAAGCAGAAGCGAATATCGGAGATATTCTTTATTCTGACATGAGTACTTCCTCTGAAATTATTTCTGGGAAAACCCCGATTGGCGTGGTTTTTGATCCTAAACGGCTTTTAGCTATTGCTTTGATATCTGAGAAGCAAAAATGGTCAACAACGACCTTTGACCTTCCGGGACTAAAAAATTATACTTCCGGAAATGATGCGGATAAAGATTTTGACGGTAAAAATAATACCAAAATCATTGTTAATTATTGTCAAAGCAATTCAAAAGATTGTCCGGCCGCCAATTATGCTTATAAATATTCTACCGCCGGAACAAAGCCTCAAGACTGGTACCTGCCGGCAACAGGTGAATTATCCTTAATATATGACAGAAAAACAACCTTAAACTCTACCTTGTCAAAACTGGGAGCTATGACTTTAGCCGATTATCACTGGGCCTCAAATGAATATAATGAATATAGTGCCTGGTTTAGAAATATTTCCAGCGGCGGCATGGGAGGAAACCAAAAAATTGCGACCTATAGCAGTGTCCGGCCGATTATTAACTTTCCGGATCAAGCCTGTAGCGGATATAGTTTATCTTCTTGTCCGGCTAACGGCAACTGCTCTTCCTGTACGATTGCCTCTACCAACGAGACTAAATGGAAACTTGAGAGCTGTGAGATAAAATATACGATGACGAATAACAGCTGTGAATATAGCGGTTATCAATCTTACATGTTAAGCCAATGGAATACTTATTGCAATTATGGCGAAGGCTGCGGCGGTTCGGCGCTTTGTACCTGCGAAGACGGGACCAGCAAAACCGTTTCGGCTTGGCTAGCCGGAGATGAGTATTCAGTCGACGAGTATTCCGTTGAAAGCGAACTTGATTATAGTTGCGACTATTTCTGCAATTAAATATCTGACACCTCTAATACCCCGGGAAAATTTCCGGGGTATTTTTTTGTGACAAAAAAGTTGACATAATCTGTGACGCTGTTTATTCTATGAGTTCTGATTTTATTAAAGAGATATAGATATATA
>URWU01000077.1 GCA_900551585.1 uncultured Alphaproteobacteria bacterium
ACGAGATGTAGCTCCGTCTCGTGGGCTCGGAGATGTGTATAAGAGACAGTTCTTCGGCAGCGAGCTCGGCTTTGGCGGTGACGCTTTTGCGCATTTCTTTGCGGGTGTTGTTTAAGGCAATTTCCATCAAGTCGCGGATAATGCTTTCAACGTCGCGGCCGACATAACCGATTTCGGTAAATTTGGTGGCTTCGACTTTAACAAAAGGCGCTTTGGCCAGTTTGGCCAAACGGCGGGAAATTTCTGTTTTGCCGACGCCGGTCGGACCGACCATCAAAATATTTTTGGGAACGATTTCTTCACGCAAATGCGCATCCAGCTGCATGCGGCGCCAGCGGTTGCGCAAAGCGACAGCGACAGCTTTTTTTGCTTCGTTCTGGCCGATAATAAATCTATCAAGCTCGGAAACGATCTCACGAGGACTATAAACAGCCATTTTTATGACACTTTCTCTATAATGACGTTATGATTGGTATAAATATCAATATCACCGGCAATCTTCATGGCTCTGGCGGCAATCTCCTCCAAGGATAAATCCTCAAAATCGTACAGAGCTTTTGCTGCGGCCATGGCATAGTTGCCGCCGGAACCGATACCGATAATTCCGTCGTCGGGTTCCATGACTTCGCCTGTGCCGTTCAAAACCAGAGAAACATCTTTGTCGGCGACAATCATATAAGCCTGTAACTGCCGCAGATATTTATCCATGCGCCAGTCTTTGGCCAGTTCAACCGCAGCGCGTTTGAGTTGGTTGGCGTGTTTTTCCAGTTTTGCTTCCAGACGTTCAATCAGCGTAATTCCGTCAGCGGCTGCACCGGCGAAACCGGCGATGATATTGCCGCTGCCTATGCGACGGACTTTGACGGATTTGGATTTGAAAACAACAGCTTCGCCAAGAGTGGCCTGGCCGTCGCCGGCCATGACCACTTCTTTGCCTTTACGAATACATAAAATAGTTGTCATAGACTACTTTCTTTCTTTTGCACTCATTGCCTTGGGCTCTTTGCTGCCTGTTGAGTTGTCAATAGCCGTGGAAACGGGTTTCTCGATAGCTTTGACGGCAGCCGGGCGTTTGTTGGTAAATTTGACGCCGCAGATGTTCATGCCCAAACTCTTGAGAGCGGTTTCAATCGGAATAAACAGGTCGCCTCCTTCTTCGGCACGAATGCCGGAGTGTGACAGACCGGTGATATTGCCGTTTTTATCAATCAGAGCACTACCCAAAGTCTGAGTTTGAACATAGGTGTTGACAATGATTTCGGCA
Organism: uncultured Alphaproteobacteria bacterium; assembly: GCA_900551585.1. Lineage (GTDB taxonomy): Bacteria > Pseudomonadota > Alphaproteobacteria > RF32 > CAG-239 > CAJLXD01. Next base: position 1,265 of record URWU01000077.1, read on the forward strand.
CCTTTTTCTTCAGTGTAACGATAGCCGATAACCTGACCCTCATTATCTAAATAGTTCTCGCCTTCGTCTAAGTCAAGCAGACCCAATGTCATGTACAAGTCTTTACCGACTTCTGGCAGATCCAGACGCAGCGGCAGCGGGGCAAACTTGGTCTTCTCATCCAATAAAATCAAAGCAACGTTTTTGTTGGGGTTGACACGGAAAGCCGAACCGCCGTAGGTCATGCCGTTAATGGTTCTGATGTCAAAATGGTTTTTGGTTTTATCCAGCAAATCAGCTGAGGTCAAAATCAACTGGTCGGAGATAATCAGGCCGGCGCCTTTACGTCCGGACGGGTTTTCAACCGAGACAACCGAAGCACGCAGTCTGTAGACATTTTCCGGAGACATCGTGCTGTAGGGTTTGACACTCTGGATGCAGAAGTTGTTTTTGGCGTCTGCATACATATTTTCAGCTGCGGCGCGGTTCTTCAGAGCGGTAACGCCGCTGGAAGCATCAGCCGGAACATCAATCCAATAGTCATCAGCATAGGTGATGGTGTTTTTGGTGACCTTAATCGTGGTGCAGGAATCTTCACCGACGGTTACTTCACGGCAGTTATCGGTCAGAGTCAGGGCTTTCAGGCCTTTTTGCTGACCGGCGGAGAATTTGGACTGGCCGCCGCTGCGTTCTTCTGTCCGGGTATAGTAGAAGTAGCTGCCGCCGTTTTCTTCAATGGTGAAGTTTGAAACGAACTTGCCTTCAGGGGTGATGACACCGGCAATTTGTCTGCCGCTGCCGTCAGCACCGCCTTTTTCACTGACGAAGCCGTTAGGGCTTTTTCCCGAGCCGGAAACGCTGCCGGCTTCTTCAGCCGCAGAGCTGATAACAACAAAGTTGCCGCCTTCGTCAATATAGCCGGAGACTAACTGACCTTTGCCGTCGGCGCCGCCTCTTTCTTCAACAGCGGAATTAATTGCGATAAAGTTGCCTTTTTCATCAATGTAACCGACAGGCTGTCTGCCTTTGCCGGAAGCATCGCCGGAATCTGCAATGGCAGAACTGACAGCGACAAAGTTACCGTTTTCATCAATGTAACCGGAAATCAGCTTACCGGAAGCGGAAGAGCCGCCGGTTTCATCAACGGCCGAATTGACGATGACAAAATTGCCGTTTTCATCAATATAACCTTTGATATATTGGCCTTTGCCTGCACTGCTGCCTTTTTCGTCAACGATAACGATGTTGCCGTTTTCGTCGATATAGCCGGTGACTTCTCGGCCTTTTCCGAGGACTCCGCCGGTTTCATCAATTGTGAGAGCAATTTTTTCTTCAGCCGGAGAAACAGCGCCGGAACCGTTGGTACCGCCGTTGGCAGAAATGTCGCCGGAAGCACAGCCCTGTAGCAGGGAAACGCCCTGCAGTTCGGGTTCATACTGGTTTTTGAAAGTGATTTTTTGTTTTTCGCGGGCGTCAATTTCAGCCAATTGAGCCTGCAAGACTTCCGGTTTGACACGTTTGGCCAATTCGGGGTTGAAGCACTGGACTTCGGGCAGTTTGTTCAAAGCATCGGCAAAAGCGCGTTCTACCAGCAGGGTTTCGCCCTTATATTCGCCGTTTTTCATATCGCCGTAACCGGTGGTGGTGCCTTTGCAATAAACTTTGCTTTTGGTAATATCCATCAAGCGCCAGGTAACGGTCATTTCCGAGGTGCCGGTGCGGAGATTTTGTTTTTTGACGTTGTCCCAGTCAAATTCATCGCAGACATTCATGAAGTAATCATTGATTTCGGCGGTGAGAATATATTCCGGCTGGGCTTTGTCGGAGTAAATGTAGTAAGGGTTCGATTTGTCAACGACAACAGGATAATAATCGTTCATTGTCTCGTAGAAGATATCAAAGAACTTCATATCTTTTTGCATTGCGCGGCCCTGGTTGAGGTAAACCTCTTTATCAAATCTGCGGCAGCCGAAAATTCTGAAACGATAATTGCCGAGTTTGGTATCAAATTCATCATATTTCCGGCCTTTGGGAATGCGGAAGTCGACAAATTCCAACTGAACCGGAGCATATTTATTGCGGCTCTGGTGGAGATAAGCATAAGCATTGAGCTGGTCGCCGTTCGGATTAAGCTGCTCATCGCCTTTGTCCTGAATGTAAGAAACGCGGCGCACCGGTTTCTTTTTGCCGGGTTCGCACATACATTCCAAAATGCCTAAAGTCTGGTCACTGCCATCACACATACAAGGTATCAGTTCAGGACTTTCTACTGAACAGGACATTAATAATGACGGGATAATCATTAGTTTAAGCGACCGTAAAAACTTCATTTTTATTCTCCTAGATACGTTTCAAAGGCATTGTCCTGCGATAAGACAATGCTTCGGCAATATGCAGTTTAAGTATTTTTGTGCAGTTTTGCAAGTCTGCAATTGTTCTTGCTAACCGTAAAGTGCGGTGATAGGCCCTGGCCGAGAGGTGATTTTTGTCGGCAAAAGCCACCAAAAGGGTTTGAGCATCATTATCAAGCCCTGCAATCTGTTCTAAAAGATCGCCTTTGAGCTCGGAATTGGTTTTGAATTGCGGCACGCCGAGAGCTTTGAATCTGTCGGCCTGAATTTGGCGTGCTTTCATGACTCTTTGTAAAATCTGCGCAGAACTTTCGCCTTGTTTGACATCGGCCAGATCCCAAGGGCTGACGGCCGGAACTTCGATATGAATATCAATACGGTCCAGCAGCGGGCCGGAGATTTTGTTCTGATATTCTTCAGCGCAGAGCGGGGCGCGCGAGCATTCGGCGTCATGGTTGCCGAGATAACCGCAGCGGCAGGGGTTCATTGCCGCGACTAATTGAAATTTGGCCGGATAAACCGTGTGGGCATTGACGCGGGAGATGGTGACGCAACCGTTTTCCAGAGGCTGGCGCAGCGCTTCTAAAGTCGGACGGTTGAATTCGGGCAGCTCGTCAAGGAACAAAACGCCGTTATGGGCAAGCGAAATTTCACCGGGCTGGGCTTTGCGGCCGCCGCCGACCAGAGCCGGGGTTGAGGCCGAATGGTGCGGGTCGCGGAACGGGCGTTCAAAAGAGATTTTACCGTCTTTAAGCTCGCCGGCAATTGAATGAATCATGCTTGTTTCCAAAGCTTCTTCAGGCGAGAGGGGTGGCAGAATGGTAATCAGGCGTTGGGCGAGCATGGATTTGCCGGATCCCGGAGGACCAACCATCAGCAGGTTATGGCTGCCGGCGGCGGCGACTTCCAAAGCTTTTTTGGCGCTTTCCTGACCTTTGACGTCTTTCATATCCAGCAGCGAAAGTTTCTTTTCCTGTGTTTGTTTTTGCGGATGGGGAATCACCTGAAGGCCTTTGAAATGGTTGATTAAAGACAGCAGGGAATCAGCGGCAACAATATCTTTGATTCCCGACCAGACTGCTTCGCTGCCCTGAGCAGCCGGGCAGATTAAGCCCATATTGCGGGCATTGGCCTGAATGGCAACCGGCAGAACACCGTTCACGGCAATAATCGAGCCGTCAAGACCCAGTTCTCCCAAGACCATGTAGCGGCTGAGCTCTTCTGGGGGCATGACGCCCATGCCGATCAGGAGCCCCAAAGCGACCGGCAGGTCAAAATGCGAACCTTCTTTTAATAAATCGGCCGGAGCCAGATTGATGGTAATGCGTTTGGCCGGCAGGCTGAGTCCCAAAGAGTTGAGCGCGGCACGAACACGTTCTTTGCTTTCGGCAACAGCTTTATCCGGCAGGCCGACAATAGTAAACGCAGGAAGACCTGCAGAAATTTGTACCTGCAGGTCAACCTCTAAAATCTCAAGTCCGTTGAAGGTGATGGTGTTAACTCGTGCCAGCATATTTTACCACCGCGGTGTTTTTTCACCACCCCGCCACCGCCGGGTCGGATAAGTGTCGGTTTTCAAAAAATCATAATCAGCGGTTTTGTAGGGAATATTGGTCAGGCGCACATAGCCTTTGGATTCAAACAGACGCGCGCAGGTGTCTGCCGAAACATCGTCAGTGCTGTAACAGGTGGCAACGACACGACTGGTCAAGTTCTGCAGGGTAATCGTGTCTTGTTCGTTGCCGTAAACGGTGCGGGCCGGTGCCAGCGGCAGAAATTCTTCTTTGTTCTGCCAGCTTGCGCAGGAACAAAGGGAGATAAGAGCGGCAAAAAGCCATAATGTTTTGTTTTTGCTCATGATTTTAACCGGTTTGATTGTACAATTGCCGTCAGGTTATAATAAAAAGATTAAAATTATATAAAGAATCGTGCTTTTTTAGGGCTTTGGCGGCGAAAAAATGCTTGCAAATATAAAGTTTTGGTATATATTCGCAACCGTCCCTTGCCTCCGGTGCGACCGGCGGCTATACATTAACCGGCCTCATTTTCAGGCCATTTGTTGAGAATCCATAAGGAGATTTTTAATATGTCATTTTATGAGAGCGTGCTGATTGCACGTCAGGACCTCGGTCAATCTCAAGTCAACAACATTGTTTCTGAACTGAGCAATGTTATCGCCAACAACGGCGGTGAAGTTGTCAGAGTTGACAATTGGGGTTTGAAAAACCTTGCTTACCGTGTTAAGAAAAACCGTAAAGGTTACTATTGCGTTCTGAATATTTCTGCTCCGGCTGCCGCTGTTGCCGAATATGAAAGACAAATGAGATTTAACGAAGACGTTATTCGTTATATGACGATTAAAGTTGATGAATTGAGCAAAGAACCTGCAGGTTCTGCCAACAATTCAGAAGCTGTAGAAGAATAGGAGCAGTAACATGGCTAAACAAGTATTCTTTAGAAGAAAAAAAGCTTGCCCGTTTTCAGGTGAAGACGGTCTGACAATCGACTATAAAGATGTTAAACTGCTGTCTCGTTATATTTCCGAGAAAGGCAAAATCATCCCCAGCCGTATTACTGCTGTTTCTGCAAAAAAACAAAGAGAATTAGCAAGAGCCATCAAACGTGCTCGTTACATTGCTCTTCTTCCTTTTGTTGCTGATTAATAAAGGAGTGGAAAAATGGAAGTAATTCTTTTAGAACATGTAGAAAAATTAGGTAAAATGGGCGACAAAGTAACTGTTAAAAACGGTTATGCCCGTAACTATCTGCTGCCGACCCGCAAAGCTCTGCGCGCAACCGAAGCCAATGTTGCTTACTACGAGAAACAGAAAGCCGAATTGGAAGCCCACAACAAAGCTTTGCTCGAAGAAGCTAACAAAATTGCCGAATCTTTGAAAGGTTACAGCGCAGTTCTGATTCGTCAGGCTGCCGAGACCGGTCAATTGTACGGTTCCGTCACCATTCGTGACATTGCTGCAGCTGTTAAAGCCAGCGGTTTTGCCGTTGAGCGTAAACAGGTTTATCTGGAAAATGCAATTAAAGACTTAGGTGTTTATGAAGTTAAACTGAATCTGCACCCTGAAGTTACCCAGACTATTCTGGTTAATATTGCTCGTACAGATGATGATGCTGCTAAGCAGGCAAAAGCTTTCTCTGCAACTGCGGAATAAGTCAAGCTTCAAGCTTTAAGAAAAACGCCACTCATTTCTGAGTGGCGTTTTTTTTATATGACTAATGAAATTTTTTGCCTAACCATAAGTTTTTGCTCTAGGCATAATCTGCGGCATTGTGTTCTGTTACTCCTGCGCCATAAACGCTACCACCGGAAGCTTAAATATCATTATATTAAGGAAGCATAAATATCCTCAAAGATATTGGTATACATCCAAATGATTATTATCGATAAGATACTCAGAACTCTAAGTGTTAGAGAGGCATACTTTTTAACTCCGAAAATAGAAAAACTCAAAAATCTTTTAGGCAAGAATATTGGAAAAATTTCTAAGGATACAAAAACGGCAAGTATATATACCTGTCTCTTATACACATCTGACGCTGCCGACG
>URWU01000078.1 GCA_900551585.1 uncultured Alphaproteobacteria bacterium
GTTATATTTATAAAATATTGAACCGCCGTGCTTTTCCGGCTTTACAAAAAAATCGGGTTTGGTGGGTGCCGTCGCCACTTGATATTGAAAAAATGCGCGAGGCAGCCAAGTTCCTGCTCGGACATCACGACTTCACCTCTTTCCGCGCCGCAGCCTGCCAGGCCAAATCGCCGATAAAAACGCTTGACCGACTGGACATATTCCAAAATGGTGAAGAAATTGATTTTATCGTTGAAGCGCGTTCCTTTCTGCACCATCAGGTCAGAAACATGGTCGGCACGCTGAAAATGGTCGGCAGCGGACAATTGGAACCTGAAAAAATCAAAGATATTCTGGCCGCCAAAGACCGCACCAAATCAGGCCCCAATGCACCGGCCTGCGGCCTGTATTTAAGCGAAGTAAAATATTAAAACTCGCAAATATCGTCTTCGTTCAGATTTAAAACTTTCATCACCACGTCATATGAGAAACCGGCGCGGATTAAAGTCCCCATATCTTTTTGACGATTTTCAAAACGGACTTCCTCATCAGCGCGGAACGGACCGATGTGTTTTTTCCGCGCCAGTTTTAAAGCCGTTTCATATTCGTCATATTCCTGATTATCCAAAACCGAACCGACCAGCTCTTCGCTGATTCCCTTCTCGCGCAGTTTGCCGCGGATATAACGGATGGATTTTCCGGCAGAAATATAATCCCGCACTCTGATTTCTGTAAAACGCTCGTCATTGACATAACCGAAGCGCTCAAAATCGCTGACAATTTCTTCAATCCAGCCATAAGCTTCGCCTTTATCAAAATCCTTATTCTGATAAGCATAGTCATTAACACGCTTTCGCAGTATCTGGCGCAGATTCTCAACAGAGGTTTCATAGCGCTTCAGATAATAAAGAGCGATATTTTTCAGCCGCTGTTTGGTAATTTTTTTGAGAACCTTCACTCTTTTTGGCTTATCTTCTTCGTCAAACACTTGCAAACTCCTTAAAAATTAACTACATATTTAGCAGATAATTTAATAAAAATCACCAGCAAAAATTTTAAGGGGAAAAAAATTGAGTAATTTTGATGTTTGCACCAGTTTCCACATTGATAACGGCGCTTTCCGCGGCCGCTTGGTTCGCTTAAACAAAGTTCTGGATACCATCTTGGGCAAACACGGTTACCCGAAACCCGTTTCGGCCGTCATTGCCGAAAGCTCTGCTCTGGCCGCCATTCTCGCCAGTTCTATCAAATATGACGGTTTGTTCACTTTGCAAACCGAAAGCTCTGGTCCGGTCTCGATGGTCGTTGTCGACATTTGTTCTGACGGCACCATGCGCGCTTGCGCCGGTTTTGATGAAAAGCGTTTGGAACAGTCTCAGGCCCTGCGCAAAACCAGCGGTGAAATTGAACCGGCTCCGCATTTGATGGGCGAAGGCCGTCTGGCTTTCACCGTCGACCAGGGACCCAATACCCAGCTCTATCAGGGTATTGTCGAACTGCGCGGCAAAAACCTGACCGAATGCGCTTTGCGATATTTCAAACAATCAGAACAGATTGAAACGGCTTTACAGCTGTTTTTGCTGCCGCCGCAGGGTGAATCCGAAAGTTGGAGCGCTGCCGGCATTATGATTCAGAAAATGCCCGACGAAGGCGGAAAATCGCCGCAGGATGCTGCCGAATTAGATGAGGCATGGAATCAGGCGCAGGTCTTCATGCATTCTCTGACAGCAGATGAAATCTTCAACGCCGACCTGAGCGCCGAAGATTTATTAACCCGTTTGTATCATTCCAACAATCTGGTGATTACCAAATCTCTTGATTACAAATTCGGCTGCCGCTGCAGCAGGGAAAAACTTTTAAAAACCCTGCGTTCTTTTGATAAAAATGAAGTCGAAAGCCTGGTCGAAAACAACAAAATCACCGCCGACTGCCGTTTCTGCTCGGAAAAATATGTTTTCGACAAAGGCGAAATCATTGAACAATAAAGAGGGACTCGCATTAACGACATTTTAATCTATGAATTTTATATTAGGGATAACGATAAACTTTATGGATTAAGAAGATGAACATGTTAAAAAGAATTTTTCCGGTTATGATGGTTGTCACCGTTTTGGCCTCCTGCTCTGTTTTTAAACCTGTTGACGAAGAAGTTGAGAACTATCGTGAACCGCGTTTTTCCTCATCTGAGCCGATTTTGTTAAAAGTAAAACAAATTGACATTGTTTCCGAATTCACCCCGTCTTTTACACGTCCGAATGTTGAACACCTGTTCCCGATTTCTATTGAGAAAACAGCCAAAGTTTGGGCCAAAGACCGTTTGAAAGCCGTTGATTTCGGTTCGGATCGTATTGCCACCGTCATCATCAAAGACGCCAGCGTGACCGAAGAAATTGAAAAATCTCAGGAAGTCTTTACCAAAGACCGCATTAAATATCGCGCCAACCTTGATGTTGTTATCCGCATCAGCGATACCAAGAGTCTGGCCAAAGCCGAAACCGAAGTTGTTGCCTGGAGAGAATTAATCATTCCGGCAGACACCGACATTGCCGAAAAAGAAAAATACTGGAACGGCATGGTCACCAAACTCTTTGACGAATTCAACGCCAAAATGGATCAAAATATGCGCCGCTACCTCAATATGTATATTGAAAACAGCGAGCATATCGAAAACTATAATTAAGTTTTCCAAGAACGAAAAAGCCTCTGAAAAGAGGCTTTTTTTATACGGCGGCAATAGCTAAAACCTGCCCTGCAAACAGAACGGTTTTCTAGTTTATGGTAGCCGTATAATCATCTTTAAAGGCCGACAAAGAAAAAGTCGGAATACGGATATCTTTCGTGACTTTAGCACTTTCATCCATAATCTTACAGCTGCCGTAAAAAACCGCGTTTGGCGATTTTATCGGCGCCGTACTGGTAAACTCAAAACATTCTCCCGGTTCGAGCTCGGGGATTTCGCCCTTAAAGCCCATGGAATCATCACAATATAAGTTGCCTTTATCATCGCTGATATTCCAGTTTTTACCGACCAGATGAATTTTGTGAGTTGAGTTATTTTCAATACAAAGGTAATACCCCCACAGAACTTCTTCCTGACGGGTTTCTTCTTCAACCAGAACCGGACAAGCCGAAATCGCAATATTATCGGTGACGCTGGTCTGCATTTCATCTTCAAAATCAAACATTATTCATTACCTTCTGTTTCTAAAATAACTGATGGTTAATGATTCCTTAACTTTTAGAGATTCGCAAACTGAGTCTGCTTTATCCCCAAACTTGTCCTCAGAATTTTTTTATTTTGATTTTAAATTTGACTCCAGATTGCGCGACATCAGAGTCGCTCGGAGTCTCAGACATAAAAAAACACTCCGGCTATGGAGCGCTTATTTAACTTTTAAGCTGAATTTTATTATGAGAAAAAATCTGCTTAAGAAGTGCGGATAGCGAGTCACATATAAAAAAGGAAAGCCGGCCAGTCGAGTGTACAAATCAGTACATGACTGGCCGGCTTATCCGTAATTTCTGTATTAGTTGGTCGCCAGACTTAAAATTAAGCGGCTTTGGAAAGAATATCAATCAACGCCTTCTGCGCATCGGCAACCGGCATATTCTGATAAACGGCATATTCATTGGCCAAACGGTCTAAGGCCTGCTCGTAGATTTGGCGTTCGCTGTAAGACTGCTCTGCCAGATTTTCGTTGCGGTGCAAATCGCGGATAACTTCCGCAATAGCAACGGGAGAGCCGGAATTGATTTTATTTTCATATTCCTGAGCACGGCGTGACCACATAATTTTTTTAACTTTTGCTTTGCCTTTAAGAGTCGAAATTGCATCATCCATAACCGAGGAATCAGAAATCTGACGCAAACCGGTAGTTTCAGCCTTGGCCATAGGAATACGCAAGGTCATTTTATCTTTATCAAAATTAACCACAATCAATTCCAATTCTGTTCCGGCCACCTGTTGTTTGGTGATATCGGCAACTTTACCCACGCCATGTGCGGGATAAACAACATAGTCCCCGGAAGAGAACGCTAATTTATACGGAGTTTTTTTATTCATTTGCTTGTCCTATTATTATTTAAACCTGTCCGGTTCAATTGATTCTATACAAGTTGTTTCATCAAAAACACCAGTACCATACCACAAAACGGGAGCTAAATCTAGTCAAAAAAAGCATGTTTTGTCAAAAATTTTAATCATGAGGACATAATCATCGCCTAAAGATGATATAATCAAAATTTTTATTATGAAAAATCAAACGACAGGCCCAAAATCCCATAGAACGAAAGGTTTAATAAGCCGAGATTTTTTTGACACGCCCGTTGCTGACCACAGCCCAAACCGGTTTTGAAATCAGTCTGCCGTCCGGCGATACCGTCAGAACGCCCAGAGCTCCGTGCCAGTCTTTAATCTCTAAAATCGTTTTGACCACATCTTCATTGCGCGGCTGCAACTCGCCCTTACGTTTCGGCGTATGTTCATAAGCCCAAATCAGCAGATTCAGACTGTCATAACTGTTCGGCGCACAAAGATAAAGAGGTTCGCCGAACTGCTCGGCATATTTATCGCTGAAAACCTCGGTCGGACCGCCGGAAGCCACAAACAGCAAACCGTTAAAAATATCGCGATTCTTATCCTCGATAAAATCATTAATCGTTGTCAGCTTAACCTCTCCGGTAACTTTTTTCAAATCGCGCGCAACCAAAGCAGCGTCCGGAGTCACGCCGTTCACATAAAACAAATCGGGCTTACCGTCTTTCAGCATACTATTGATAATTTTCTCAAAGTTTTTTGTTCCCGCCGGATAAACCTTTTTAGAGGTTATGCGGATTTTGCCGTCTTGTCGCAGCAATTTTTCCAAAGCATTTGTCTGGCGCCGCGAGTTTTCATCTATCGAAACCAGAATCGCCAAAGAGGTAACCTCTTTTTCCTTAAGATTCTTCAACAGCAATTTGGCCATTGCTTCATTGGAGGTCATATTATTAAAACTATAGATTCCCTCTGCTTCGCGGTCACCGTAAGAACAGCTGACATGAATCACTTTCTTGTCATTGGTAATGGTATTGGCCTCGGTTGCCGCCGGCGTCAAAACCGTCAGCACCGCATCGGCTTTTTCAATATTAACCAAGCGATTGACATTACGGTTCACTTTTTTGGGCTCCATTGCATCATCCTCAAAGATTAATTCATAATTATAGCGGCTGCCGCGCTTTTTCCACTCATTCAGCGCCATTTGCAGTGTATTCTTGGAAGACTGGCCGATATAATTCATTTGGCCGCTCAGAGGCAGCGTAGCCCCGATTTTAATCGTTGCCTTATCATTGCTGTACGGCTCTTTGCTCTCAACATTAAGCATAATAGCCATCAGCACAGTTATTACCCCTAAAATTACTCCGCCTATCAGTTTTTGGTTCATTTGTCTTCCTTTTACTCAAACCACATCACTCTACCTTTCAGTTTAGCACAAAATTTATTTAAATTTAATTACAAAGCTCAAAATAATATAAAAAAAACAGAGCTGCATAACGCAACTCTGTTCTTCATTCAAATCATTTTAATCTTAACGGCAGCTGAACTCGCGAGCCTGTGTCTGGTTTACGATATTCAGGATTTTACCGTCCGGTGCCTGAGACAAAACCAAGCGGTCGCCGGGAGCCAGCTTTTCAAACTCTTTACGCAAGCGAAGATTAGTCTCTGCCCCGGCGCTGAAACGATAAACGTTTTTTTCACCGGCTTTGACAAACAAGCTGAGCATGGTTCCGCAAAGCTCGGTTCTTTCGGTAAATTTTTGATAAGTCGCCGAAACATTTTTATAAGTCGTTTCCAGAACAGCTGCACCGATATAGCGGAATTCTCCGCGCAAATCGAGATAATCTGCAACATCATGGTTGGTAACCGCAACAACCTGACCGTCGGCAATATCAAGCGTCATCAGGGTATCTTGGCAAATCATTTCCACAAAAGGAGCAATCGTTTCAAACTTGGCAGGAGTTTCAGCCGTCAGCTTAAATCCTTTACCACTTGTCAAATTCACTTCCACGGAAGCAGGCATAAGATGTTTATACATCACTCTGCCGGAAATTGTCTTGTTCATACGCACTAAAATTAAATGGTGAATAAATAAATTATATTTAGAAAAATAACAGTTACATAATCGGACTTTTGATTTTAGTAAACTATCGCCAAAAAATATTTTTGTCAATCAAACAAAATATTCGCCTGCCCGATTCCTTTAAATCTCAAATATCGGAATAACTAAACCAGCCACAAAAAAAACCTCCCTGTTCAGGGAGGTTTTTAAGAAACTAAAGCGGAACCTATTTAGATTCGCTGCTTGCTTTCTCAGCTTCAGCCATAGCAGCTTTTTCAGCGGCAACACGGGCCAAATCTTTAGCACCTTTAGCGTTAACATCGCGGTCAACCAATTCAATGACGGCCATCGGAGCGCAGTCGCCATAACGGAAACCGGCTTTCAGAACGCGGGTGTAACCACCGTTGCGGTCTTTGTAACGCTCAGCCAAAGTAGAGAAAAGCTTGGAAACAGTTTCATTGTCGCGCAGGAAAGCCAGAGCTTGTCTGCGATTATTCAATTGGCCTTTTTTAGCCAGAGTGATCATGTTGTCAGCAAAAGTTCTCAATTCTTTAGCGCGGGTAACAGTAACTTTAATTTGTTCATGGGTCAACAAAGCATTGGTCAGGTTAGAGAACAAAGCTTTACGAGCGTTGGTGTCCATATTCAGTTTTCTGTGTTGCATTCCATGTCTCATGACATATTTCCTTTCTATTTTCTCTGTGCTTTGCCGGGCAAAGCGGATAATTACCAATTTGGCACTACTCTTCATATATACCAAACAAAAAAGCAGAAATGTTTCTGCCCAAATGCAGGCTGACTATAACTTAAATAAATTAAATTGCAAGCCTTTTTATCTGCTGCTCAAGCTGTGCCTTTTATTAAAGCGTTAAAGTCCCTGCTTCTCACTGATATAAAAAATTCCGAACAACCGCGCCGAAACTTTTTCATTTAAATACAAACGATTACAGAAACATGACAATTTCCCGCCTTTGCATTTTCTGGTTGCAAAAAAAAAAA
>URWU01000079.1 GCA_900551585.1 uncultured Alphaproteobacteria bacterium
CGCCATTCTGGTCGTTATCAGCCACTTTGTTAAACAAGGCAACATCAAACCGGCTGCCGAAGACACAGTCGCAACCGTTGTAACAACAGAAGACGCTGATGCAATTGCCGATACAACCGCCGGAAATGCTCCTGTTTCTGCCGAAGCAGCCGAGGCCGCCGTTATCGAGACAACTGCCGCTCCTGCCGAAGACAATGACGTTGTTGATGTTCAGGAAAATGCCGAAGACATCATCATTGAAGAAGGCGCTCCGGAAGACGACGGCGCCGTTGATGTTGAAGAAACCAACCCGGAAGAAACCATTGACGAAGAAGAAACAATCGTTAAAGAGTAATATTCGGTAAAAAAAAGTTACAAAAAGGCGGCTGTTACAGTCGCCTTTTTTATTGTTTTTCACAAAAAAATCACTATATATATGCAAGGAAAAAAATTAGAAAAAAGAGATTAAGGTTGTATGCAGCCGCCAAAAGAGGTTGTAGAGAGTGAGTCTGGAAGCAGACTGTTACACAACCCCGACGAAAAGAAAGGAAAAAGAAGAATGAAAGTAGGTATCATAGGTGCCGGCTCAGTCGGAAGTGCCACCGCATTTGCATTGATTATGAGAAATGTTGCCAGAAAAGTTGTTTTGATTGACGCCAACGAAAAGAAAGCCGTGGCCGAAGCCATGGATATTGCCCATGCCACACCGTTTGCCCATGCCAACAAAATCAAAGCCGGAACTTATAAAGACTTGGAAGGCGCGGAAGTTGTTATCGTCACCGCCGGTGCCAACCAGAAGCCCGGCGAAACCCGTATTGATTTGCTGGGCCGCAATGTTAAAATCTTTGAGAGCATTATTCCCGAAGTTGCCAAATATGCCCCGGATACCACTTTGATTATCACCTCCAACCCGGCAGATATCATGACCGAAGTCGCCTTAAAACTCTCCGGTTTCCCGAAAGAAAGAGTAATCGGTTCCGGCACAGTCTTGGATACAGCCCGTTTCAGAACCCTGCTCGGTTATCATTTGGGTGTTTCGCCGCAGTCTATCCACGTCAATGTTCTGGGTGAGCACGGCGACAGCGAAGTCTTGGTCTGGTCAAACGGCGATGCCGGTACCGTCCAGATTGAAGAACTGGCCCGCATGGTTGACAAACCGCTGACTCCGGAAGTTAAAGCCGAAATTGATGATGCCGTCCGTAACTCCGCTTACAAAATCATTGACGGCAAAGGCGCCACTTTCTATGGCATTGCCGGTTCCCTGTGCCGTATCTGTCAGGCAATCAGCAATAACGAATACGCCATTCTGACCGTTTCTTCTCACCATGAAGATGTTGAAGGCGTCAATAACGTTTGCCTTTCTCTGCCGACCGTTGTCGGCAAACGCGGCGTCCATCAGGTCATCTTCCCGAGAATGTCGGAAAGCGAACACCGCGATTTGAAATTCAGCGCCGAAAAAATTAAGGAATATTCTGATCAGGCTTTGGAATTGATTTCCAAAGGCACAAAATAATCCTTATAGTAAGAACAAATATTTGCAATTCCTCTTCTTATGCCTTATATTGCGCAAGAAGAGGAATTTTTATATGGTTGAAGTTGTCACATTAGGTTGCAGAATCAATTCTTATGAATCCGAAGTTTTGAAAGAGAAACTCGGCTCGCTTGATAATGTTATCATCATCAATACCTGCGCCGTCACCGGCGAGGCTGAACGCCAGTGCCGCCAAACCATTCGCAAACTGCGCAAACAAAATCCGCAGGCAAAAATTGTTGTCACCGGCTGCGCTGCTCAGGTCGCCACCAAAAAATTTGCCGCCATGCCGGAAGTTGATTTGGTTCTCGGCAACAAAGAAAAAGCCGAAATCGAAAAACATCTGGATTCTGAAGACAAGACAATTGTCGGCGATATCATGACCTATGACAGTTATGACCCTTACCTGATTACCGGTTTTGAGGGGCGCCAGCGTGCCTTTGTGCAAATCCAGCAGGGTTGCAACCACCGCTGCACTTATTGCATTGTCCCTTATGCACGCGGCAAAAACCGCTCGGTCGCGGAAACAAATGTTCTTAACCAGATTCGCGAATTGCTGAAACAGGGCTTCAAGGAAATCTGCCTGACCGGTGTTGACATTTGTTCTTATCAAATCACGCCCGAAGCTTCCCAGCCGTCATTCAGCTGCTTGGTTCAAACCATTCTCGAAGAGATTCCCGAGCTGCCGTCTTTACAATTTGGCTCTCTCGACCCGGCTGCTCTGGACAGTAAATTTATAGCTCTGGTCGGCAAATTTAAAAATATTCACCCGCATTTTCATTTATCAATCCAGTCCGGTGACAACCTGATTTTGAAACGCATGGGACGCCGTCATTCGCATGAAGACGTCATTGCCCTTTGCGACAAAATTCGTGCCGTCCGCCCCGAGGCCACTTTCGGCTCTGATTTTATCTGCGGTTTTCCGACAGAAACCGAAGAACAGTTTCAAAATACCGTCAAACTGGTTAAAGAAGCCGGCATTACCCACCTGCACGTCTTTCCTTATTCGGAACGCTCGGGCACTCCGGCCGCCGCCATGCCTCAGGTTCCGGTTAACATCCGCAAAGACCGTGCCCGCCGCTTAAGATTGGAAGGAATTAATCTCGATGACTAACTTTTTTCAAAAACTCGGTTTCGGCCTCAAAAAAACATCAAACAAAATATCAACCGGAATCAGTGATATTTTTACCAAGAAAAAAGTCGATGAACAGACTTTGGAAGAATTGGAAGAACTGCTGATTACCTCCGATATCGGTGTCAAAGCTTCGGCAAAAATCATTGCCGCCTTTGCCAAACGCCGTCTGGATAAAGATGTCAGCGATGAAGAAATCAAACGCGAGCTGGCCGCAGATATGGAACAAATTTTGGTTTCCTGCCAACAGCCGCTTACCGTTGATAAAAGCAAAAAACCTTTTGTAATTTTGATGGTCGGCGTCAACGGTGCCGGCAAAACCACCACCATCGGCAAGCTGGCCGCCAAGTTTTTAAAGGACGGCAAAAAAGTTTCTGCCATCGCCGGAGACACTTTCCGCGCCGCCGCCGTTGAGCAATTACAGATCTGGGGAGAACGCAACAAGATACGCGTTTATGCCGGCAAACCGGGCTGCGATGCCGCCGGATTATGTTTCGATGGTTTGAAAGAAGCGCAAAATCAAGGCGATGACATTGTTTTTATAGACACGGCCGGACGCCTTCAAAACAAAGCCAATTTAATGGAAGAGCTCAAAAAAGTTGTCCGCGTTATAAAAAAACAAATTCCCGATGCTCCGCATGCCACGTTGCTGACCATCGACGCCACCACCGGCCAAAACGCCTTGTCGCAGGTTCAGGTTTTCAAAGAGATGGTCGATGTCTCGGGATTGGTTGTCACCAAACTCGACGGCACAGCCAAAGGCGGCATTCTCGTTGCCATTGCCGAAGAAATGCCGACCCCGATTCACTATATCGGCATCGGTGAAAGCATTGATGATTTAGATGAATTCAACGCGCACGACTTTTCTCAAAGCCTGATGAATCTTCGCTTAAACTAAATAAAGGACTTGATTAACTCACCCGAGCTCAAAAAACTTTTTTAATGCTTCATAAGGCTCTCTGATTTTTTCACGGGCAAACTCAAAAAAGATTTTTTTGCCGTTAAAATCACGCTCCAGTTTCTGCAAAGCAAATTTCTTAAATTCTGCCACGGTTTGCTTTTCCTGCTTGCCGTCAATCAACAGCGACAAATAAAAATCTGGCGAAAAATGTGCCATAGCATCCGCCGTGGCCAAAATTTTTCCTTCCAATGTCGTCGGTAATTTATCACCTTTGCAGGAATGACAAGCAATTGCTTCAAAAACAACGCCCGCTTTTAGGTCGTCGATTCCGATTTCAGCCGCCATCTCTCTAGCCTTAACAGCACCAAGACCGGCATGAGCATCTATTTTAGAAATATCGGTAAAATAAATAATATCATGCAACCAAACCAAAGCCCTGACCATATTCTTATCGGCTTCCGGAAATTTCTCGCACAGCCATTCTGCATTTTGTAAAACCTTAAAAATATGAGCTTCCAGAAACCATGACATCGTTTTATCCTGACGACAAATTTCTTCAGCCCGACGAGCCAGCAAACACATTTTATCAGTCATTTTTCACTACCTTGCGTCGATAATCCTCAATCTGTTGTTTTGAAATATACCGGTTATACTCAGTCAAAGCCGGCTGCGGCACATTATCCCAATCATCACACCAAACCAACGCCGCACATTTATCCGGCTCCATAATCTTCGGCTCGCCGCTTTTAATCGTTGCCGCCATAATCACCGAAACAGTATGCAGATTTTCTTGCGGAAAAATATTATTTGTCACGCCGATAATCTGCAGATTTTCAACATCAACACCAACTTCTTCGCTGACCTCTCTGGCTCCGGCAGAAAGCAAATCTTCGCCTTTTTCAATCCAACCGCCCGGCAGGCAATAAGTGCCGGCCGCATGTTTTGATTTTCTTTTCAGCAGCAAAAACGCACCCTGTTCATTAAACAAAACCACGCCGCAGCCACATAAAACTTTATTTTCAAAATTCATATTTTTCCTCTGCCAAACTTTGTATAACCTTTATTTAGCCTTAACAAAAAACAAAATACAAGCTAAGTTAGATAATTATAACCAGATTGAAGATGACCCGATGGAAGATTTAATAAACTTAATGGAAAATGCCGCTCCGAAACTGCCGGAATTCACCGTCAGCGAAATTTCGTTTGAAATCAAACGCTTTGTTGAAACCAACTTTGCACACGTTCGTATCCGCGGCGAGATTTTCGGCGGCAAAAGAGCCGATTCCGGCCACTGGTATCTGTCTTTGAAAGACGAAAATGCTGTCCTCGCCGCCGTCATTTGGAAAGGCGTTGCTTCCCGCCTGACTTTTAAACCCGAAGACGGTCTGGAAGTTATTGCCACCGGTAAAATCACCACTTTTGCCGGAAAATCTTCCTACCAGCTGGTCATCGAACAAATGGAAGTTGCCGGAACCGGCGCTTTGCTGAAGCTTTTGGAAGAACGCAAGAAAAAATTTGCCGAAGAGGGATTGTTTGATGCGGCACATAAATTACCCATTCCTTATCTGCCGCAAGTTATCGGTGTCGTCACTTCCGCCAGCGGCGCCGTGATTCGCGATATCATTCACCGTATCCGCGACCGTTTTCCGACGCCTGTTCTGCTTTGGCCGACCCCGGTTCAGGGCGAAGGCGCGGCAGAAAAAATTGCTTCGGCAATCGCCGGACTTAACTCTCTGCCGGAAAACGGCATTCCTCGTCCCGATGTCATTATCGTTGCCCGCGGCGGCGGCAGCCTTGAAGATTTGTGGCCTTTCAATGAAGAAGTCGTGATTCGTGCCGTTTATGCTTCGCAGATTCCGATTATCTCGGCCGTCGGCCATGAAACAGATACCATGCTTATTGACTATGTTGCCGACAAGCGCGCCCCGACCCCGACCGGCGCTGCCGAGTTTGCCGTTCCGGTTAAAGCTGAACTTTCAATACAATTAAACAATCTGGAAAGCCGCCTGTCAAACGGCATGCTGCGCTACTTATCCGAACGCCAAAACCAGCTGGAAGCCTTGCGCCGCGGTATTCCGAACCTCAGCCAGATTTTGGCTGAAATCACCCAGCGTTTTGATGACCGCATTGAACGCCTGAATCTGGCTTTTCAAAATCTGCTTGCCAACAAACAGGCCGCGGTTGAACGCATTGCCTTAAAACCTTACTACATCAAAAATATTTTTGATAAAAATCAAGAAATTTTAAAGAATTTAGCGCTTAGACTGGAGTCAGTATCAATAGATTCGGTCTTAAAGCGCGGTTTTGCCTGGGTTCGCAACCAAGATTCACAAACGGTTTATAACCTTGAGCAAGCCAAACAAGCCGCCAATTTGGAAATCAAATTTTTTGACGGCACCCTAACCGCCACTTTGTCCGATTCTCCGCTGCAACAAGCCTCTGCTCCCAAGCTTTCCGCAGCCAAACCCAAGATAAAAAAGGCGGCGCCCAAAAATGATAAAATACAAATCGATCTCTTTGACTTTTAGCCTGCTGCTTCTCGCAGCTCCTGCCGCAGCCGAAGACACGGCTCCCAACATTCGGCTTTGCGGCAAAATGGCCCAGGGCGAGGTCATTCGCGGCTATGCTCCCGGAATAACCAATGCCCGCATAAACGGCGCCAATCATCAGGTCACCAAAGACGGCAAATTTATCTTTGCCTTTCCGCGCGACCAGAAGAAAGAAGCTGTTTTACAAATAACCGAAGCTGACGGACAAACCCGCAAATTCGACTTGAAAATTGCTCCGACTGCTTGGGACATTCAAAATCTTAAAGGCGTGCCGCCGCGTAAAGTGACACCGTCCAAAGAAGACGAAGCCGCCATTTTGTCGGAAAGAACGCTGGTCGGGGGCGCCTTAAAAGGCGACCGGCTGGAATCTTACTGGCAAAGAGGCTTTATTGAACCGGTGCACGGCCGTATCAGCGGGTACTTCGGCGGCCAGAGGATTATGAACGGCAAAAAAATGAACCCGCATGCCGGTACCGACATCGCTGCTCCTATCGGCACTAAGATTAAAGCGGCCAGCGACGGAATTATCACCCTCACCGCACCTGATACATTTTATTCCGGCAATGTGGTTGTCATCGACCACGGTCACGGTTTACAGACAATTTATGCCCATATGAACGAAATCTATGTCAAACAGGGACAAAGCGTTAAACAAGGCGAAATTATCGGCGAAGTAGGCAAAACCGGACGCGTTACCGGTCCGCATTTGCACTGGGGCGCTTCGCTGCGCAATACCAGATTCAACCCCTATTCATTATTAAATCTTACCGCTAATAATGATTTTTGTTTTAATTTATAAACATTTAGTATAAAATAATTTTTGGGATACAAGGTTTTACAAGAGGCACAAAATGAGTGAAAACATACGCCGTAGTATAAATTGGGACTCTATCACCTGTTTGATTGTTGATGATGATAAATTTTCGCGCACCTTTATCAAAACCTGTCTCTTATACACATC
>URWU01000080.1 GCA_900551585.1 uncultured Alphaproteobacteria bacterium
GTCGGCAGCGTCAGATGTGTATAAGAGACAGGCTTTATGGAACTGACGCAGTTATTACATTTCAAAACAATAGCCGAATGCAAAACGATGACCGAAGCAGCGGAACATCTGCATATTTCCCAACCGGCATTAAGCAGTTCCCTGAAAAAACTGGAAGAGGAACTCGGCGTTGCGCTGTTTGAGCGCAAGAAAAACAGTCTTGCTTTAAGCAAGGCCGGCATGACAGCACTTGATTATGCCGGAAAAATTCTGGCTCAGGCCGAAGAAATGAAAAACGCATTTAAACAATATACCAAAGAGGGAACGTTGCTCTCCTTAGGTTTTTGTGATGCCGGCCCGATGCGCCTTTCAGTTCCGTTATTTCAAAAATCTTATCCCCACCTCAGTATTTCTTCCGAAATTACCGACAATGATAAAAACATCTTAAACGACCTGCTCTTCAGAAAATATGACGCGGTCATTTCTTTGGAAAAACTGGAACATCAGGATGTTGTCAGCATTCCGTTTGCCAAAGAAGAATTAATGCTTTCGGTTGCGATTGACGATGATTTGGCTAAAGAAAAAAGTATTTGCCTGCATCAGCATACTGACCGCGAGATTGCCGCTTATCGCATTTTCGGGGCATTCGAAAAACACATCCACGCTTTTTTAGACTGGCTTAGCACCGTTCCTACGGTTACCGTTTATACCGATTATTTTGTTTTTCGGCAAATGCTGGAGCATAAGAGAGTACTTACTTTTACGACACGGCTGGTCCAGTTGTACCGCAACGACGGCGAGCGGATTGTCATACCTCTTGAAGACAAAGGCATTTCCGCGACTTATTGGCTCTCTTATCTGGCCGAAAATAAAAGACGTGTCAGCCCGCTTTTGCAATGGCAAAATGACAATGCCGTCATGCTGCTGGGTAATGACTATTGATTATAACTAAAATTTATCGCCTTATAAAAAAACGATATTAGACTTTGTTTTTGCCTTTTCTTACCATATTTCTGACAACTTCATTATATAGGAGAAGAAATATGACAGATTCATTCGCAATGGGAAGACGCGGATTTTTGAAAACCGTTGCCGCTATGGCGACAATTGCCATGCTGCCGCCGGTGGTAAAAAAAGCACATGCGGCAACAAATATAAAGGGTAGCATTGATTATCCGATGTTGAAAGAAAAAAGAACTTTGGGCAAAGGCCGCGCCGCAATGGAAGTTTCCGCTTTGGGGTTTGGCTGTATGGGTTTGAATTATCATCGCAGTCAGCATCCGGATAAGAAACAGACAATCTACTTATTACATCAAGCGGTCGACCATGGCATTACTTTGTTTGACACCGCCGAAACCTACGGGCCGTTTATCAATGAAGAACTGGTCGGCGAAGGACTGAAAGGCTATGGCGACAAGATTAAAATCACGACCAAATTCGGCTTTAATTATAACGGTAATAAAGTGACCGGGCTGAACTCCTCCCCCAAACGCATCCGCGAAATGGTTGAACAATCCTTAAAACGCTTGCAACGGGATTACATTGATATGCTGTATCAACACCGTTTTGACCCAAACACACCGATTGAAGAAGTGGCCGCAACGGTCAAAGACTTAATCAAAGAAGGAAAAGTCAAACACTGGGGAATGTGCGAAGTTTCCGCCGCCACAATCCGCAAGGCGCATAAAGCCTTGCCGCTCACGGCATTACAGAGCGAATATCATCTGATGTGGCGCGAGCCGGAAGAAAATATTCTGCCGACATTAAAAGAATTAGGCATCGGTTTTGTTCCGTACAGCCCGTTAAACCGCGGCTTTTTAACCGGAATGCTGAATGAATACACCAAATTTGATGCGCCAAACGACAATCGCGCCGATTATCCGCGGTTCACCCCGCAGGCAATGCGTCACAATCTGGCAATTGTTGAGGTTTTGAACCAGTTTGGAAGAACCCGTGGCATAACCCCCGCACAAATTGCTCTGGCCTGGCTGATGAACAAAGCCGATTGGATTGTTCCCATTCCCGGCACAACAAAATTAGCGCATTTGGAAGAGAATATCCGTGCCGCAGATATTAAAATTTCTGCCAAAGATTGGAAAGGACTGGAAAACGAATTATCCAAAATAGAAATTATGGGCAGCCGCTATCCGGCAGACCAACAGGCTCAGGTCGGAAAATAACCAATAAAAAGGACTTAAATTACGATTTAAGTCCTTATTTTTAATTGTAAATTCAAGCTCGAATGTTTGCTTTTTACTAAGTACCGATTTTCAAGCTGTTCCGAACTAATCCTTACAAGTTTCTTTATTTTTCAAATACTTAATCTGGTTTTAAGTCTATAGATTAAATTTTAACTCAAAATCTGCAAAACATCTCCAACCCAAGCTAAATCCCCGGACTATCTCAATTTCTCCACTTGAATTTTCATAGATATGCGGTGTTTTTCTTTGGGCTTCAGGCGGACAAAAGAGTCACCCGCGTTTGAGGCTTCCACACAAACAAATTTTTTATATTGCCCTTCGCTCATTTCGGCAAGATCTTTAGCAGGGTTCCAAACAACCGTTGTTTCAGAATTTTCTTTATCTATTGAAATAACGCGATTAAATCCACTATCTTCAATTTCAACTTTTTCTGTCTGATTTAAAAAGATAGAATCAAATTCGCCTCTGATTTTTAAGTTTTCTTCCAAAGTATAAATTTTTCCGTCCAGCGAATTCTTGTAACGATGATTTGCAAGGCCTTTTATTTCCGCATTATCAAGAGAGCTGATATTAAAATATGCATGGAGCGCTTCGCTGAACTCAAAAATATCATCACCGTTGTTTATCGTCTCAAGGCTATATTCCAACTTATCGGTAATTTTAATAAAAAGCGCTGCAGAAGCATTAACATTATATTTGGCCGCGGGAACCAAAGAAAGCTCTGCCTCAATTTTATAATCATCGACTAAAACATTCTTGAGTTTCCAGTCAGACAATCTGGCAAAACCGTGACGGGGAAGATTATTGTTCCGCTCCTCTTCGGCAAACCGGGGCCAACAAACCGGTATTCCGCCTCTGATGGCCTGAATATTGTCAAATCTGTTACAATCTCCGAGCCAAAAAACATCGTGTTCTTCACTCTTCGGACGATATGAAACAAGATTGCCTCCGAAAAGAGAAATTTTACATTCTGCCGTTTTATTGCTTAAACTGATAATCCCCTTATCCTCAAAATCCATCATACACCTCTCATAGCGCAGTTAATTTACAGAAAAATATCATGGCAATAATTAAACATCAATATTGAAAATGTTATTCACCGGAAAAGACGTTCTGCTCCTCGCACCAGTCAGCTTTTATCGGAACTTTCAGGACGATTATAGGCTAAAATTTCACCATTGTATAATTTGACGCTGTGACTGTCCAGAATCTGCACCATTTGATCGGCAAGTCCGAACATTTTCACAATCTTGCGGTCAATATTCTTCTGCGTTTTAATCAAAAACGGATTAGTGATGTGCAGAATATGAGAAGAAACCTCAAAAATATTATGCAGCTTTTGCTTATTCAGCTTCCCCTTACCCGTCGTCGAAATCGGAAAATAAGCATTGTCTACCTTCCCCAAAATACCAAACAAACCCTTGCCGCTGCAATTAAATTCAAAATAATTTTGAGCCCGCACAAAAGCTTCACGATGCACAATTCCAAGCCCGAGCAGCAAAAACTCAACCATTTTTCGCAGTTGCAAAGCGACATCATCCAGAAGATATTCCGAAAAGCCTTCGGTTTTGCTGTTTTCAACCATCTTTATATGCTTATATTTCCGGTATATCCTGTCAATGCAATATTTATATTTTTCATGTGACATATCATCCCCTTTGCTCCACTCTATTACATTACAAAAGTTGTGTAAAGCTTTATTTTACCACGAAAAATAATATCGGATTTTGTCGCTTTGTTTTTAAGGATATGCAAGGGCTTACCGCTTGCTTTATGATTTTTTCTTCCATATAATATCTCCGTAAAAAGAGCAATATGCCGGAGAAACGGTAAATGAAACAAATATTGGACGAAGATTTGGCCTATGAGATTTTATCCGTCGTTGAAGAAATTCCGGAAGGAAAAGTCGCAACCTACGGCCAGATTGCCAGATTAATCGGACGAGAAAAAAATTCCCGCCTGGTCGGACAGGTTCTGAGCCGCTCGGAATATTACGGCGATTATCCGTGCCACCGCGTCGTCAACCACAGCGGCAGATTGGTTCCCGGCTGGGACAACCAAAAACAACTGCTCACGGCTGAAGGCGTCACAATGAAAAACGCCACTCATGTCAACCTGAAACATCACCAATGGGGATGTTAATTTCATAATCTGCCGTGAATTTTTCTTGTATTTAACCGCATGCGGTATAAAATCTGGTCAGAAAAACAACTCATATTATCCGGGGAACATTTCATGGAAAAAATCGGCATTATCGGAACGGGAATTTTTGGAACATCTCTGGCATTGACCGCGGCACGCGCCGGAAACAAGGTTTTGTGCTGGGACCGCAAACAGGAAGTCATAGATTCCGTCAACCAGAAACATACCAATCAAAAATGCCTGCCCAATATTCCGCTGCCTGACGCCGTCAAAGCCACGTCTGAAATTGCCGATGTCTTTAACTTTTCTGATATTATTCTGCTGACAACTTCGGCGCAGTCAACCCGCCCTGTTTTGCAAATGATAAAACCTTATATCACCAAAGACACAATCCTTGTTCTCTGCGCCAAAGGAATAGAGGTTGAAACCGGCAAAATGCTTTCAGAAATCGCGCAGGAAGAAATTCCTGAAACAACCATCGCCATTTTATCCGGCCCCGGCTTTGCCGTCGACATAGCCCGACAAAAGCTGACTTCAGTCACAATTGCCTGCAACAAAGCCGGGATTGCCGCTCGCTTAACCGGTCTGCTGGCAACACCTTATTTTCGCCCCTATACCACAGCCGATATGATTTCCCCGCAAATCGGCGGCAGCGTTAAAAACGTTATTGCGATTGCCTCCGGCATTGTTGAAGGAGCCGGGCTCGGCGACGGTGCCAGAGCAGCTTTAATCACACGCGGCTTGAATGAGATGACACGCCTGTCCAAAGCCCTGGGAGGCTCATTGAGCACAATGATGGGAATGTGCGGCTTGGGCGATTTGGTCTTAACCGCCAACTGTTCACAATCCCGCAATTTCAGTTTCGGCTATGAGGTCGGCGTCTGCGGCCATGCCCAAAAACTGATTGAAGAAAATACCCGTACCGTCGAGGGCATACATACCGCCAAAGCAGTCTTAAAACTTGCGCGGAGTTTGGCAATTGAAATGCCGATTTGTGAAATGATGAACAAGATTTTGTTCGAAAACCTGTCAATTGAAACCGCCATGACAGAATTAATGAACCGCCCTTATAAAGAAGAAGGTTTTTAGAAAAACCGGCTCAAAAAAACAAAAGGCAGTGGAATAAACCACCGCCTTTTCGTTTTAGATTAGAATATAAGGGCTTCACCGGCTCAGAGGATAATATGCGGCACAAAATGGCTCATATTATCAGTAATCCGGCCCGCTGTTTCGCGAATTCCCATTCCACCGGGTTCTCCGCCGATAACCCAGCTTCCGAGCACCGGATATTTGCCGTGATAGCTCTGCACGTCAACCAGTTCCTGGTAAATATAACCTTCTTCACCATATTCGCCGTCAGATTTTCCCAGACAGGCGCCGTTTCTGATAAGCTCAATATTGGCGCCTTCGCGTGAAAAAATCGGTTTTTTGCAATAAGAGCGAAGTTTTCCCTCTTCTCTGAATGCCGGCAGAATATACGGACTGTTCGGAAACATCCGATACAAAATCGGCAGCATGGCTTTGTTGCTCATCAGCGATTTCCACAAAGGTTCAATCCAGCACATTTCTGTCAAACAAGAATCAGGATAATTTTTAAACATTGTCTCCCACGGAAACAGTTTAAACATACAGTTTATTGCTTCTCCGCCGCCGGCTTCAAACACTTCCTGGCTGCAGACATACAAAGAACCGTCATCCAGATAAACACTTTCAATATCCATTTCGGCAACTGTTAAACCGGCCAATTGCGCCGTATAAAGCAGATAAGCCAAAGTCGCGTTATCTTCCTCGCAGTCCATAACCGATGTAAAATAATAAACATCTTGCTGATAGACCTGATGAATATCACGCC
Organism: uncultured Alphaproteobacteria bacterium; assembly: GCA_900551585.1. Taxonomy (GTDB): domain Bacteria; phylum Pseudomonadota; class Alphaproteobacteria; order RF32; family CAG-239; genus CAJLXD01. The sequence goes on from URWU01000080.1 coordinate 6,175, forward strand.
AAGACTGAACCAACCCTTCTTCAATGCCGTTATACTGGTCGTTGTCCGGATAAACCTGTTCTTTCCATTGCCATTGAATCAAAGAAGCCTCAATCAGCGAGGTCGGCGTATCGGCATTAAATTCCAAAAGTTTCGGAATACCATGGTCCAAAACAAAATCAAACCTACCGTATAAAGACAAATCATCTTCTTCCCAACTGCGGCGAATGGCCTCCCACATAACAGGCGGAATGCACAATTCTTGCAGAAGTTTATCATCTTTCAGACAAACCTCGGTCGCCTCGCAATACATATCATAACATTCTTTGGTCGCTCTCTCGATTTCATCAACCTCCCGAACCGTAAAACAATAACAGGCGTCTTCCAGCCAGTAGTCATGATGAAAATTAAATCCCAGCCCTTCGATTATTGCCTGATAATCTTTCCGGGGCGTCAGTCTTCTTCTTTCCATAATCAGGCGCCAAATGAACGTGATGTTCCGCCAGCACCTTTGAAAGCTTTGCCGGACGAAGGTTTAGATGTACTTTTATGATAAGATTTTCCCGAAGTCGAGTTTGGCTTAACTGACGGCGTCCGGCTGTAAAATGACGAATTTACCTGAGCCGGAGCTGACACTTTTGAACCATTCGGGGCTGTCCAGCTGTTGTTGGCGGGATAATAGTAATAAGTCGGAGCCGCCGCACCGGAAGGTGTCAGAGCCCAACGCATTAACATCGCATTATACAACCAGTGGTTTCCCTGAGAATCTCTCACTTCTTGTTTGTCTTCCGGTTTTTCCGGCAAACTTTGTTTACTCGTGCAGGAAATAAATAATGACAATCCTGC
>URWU01000081.1 GCA_900551585.1 uncultured Alphaproteobacteria bacterium
TGGGCTCGGAGATGTGTATAAGAGACAGACTGCGGAGTATGTAATGATCTCTAAAAAAGATATATCCAAACTTGAAGGACTTCTTTATCTCTATGCCATTTCTAAAACCAAAAGCAAGCGAGAGGTTGCCGACAAACTCGGAACTTCTGTCGACACAGTCAATAAATATCTCAGCGATTTAGAGGCGGAACTCAAAACTTATCTGCTGGTCAGCAACGGCCGCGGAACGCAGATAACACCCGAGGGCGTCCGTGTGCTTGAGGTGGCGAATGATATTGTCAAAGCTTTGCGCAGCATGAATGATTATGCCGAGAGCGCGGTTTCGTACAGCGGTATTGTTCGTCTCGGCATGCCGGATGCTATTGCCGATTATCTCGGCTCTGATAAATTATCGGCTTTTTTTGAAAAATATCCCAATATTCATGTGGAAAATACCGTTTCAGCCAGAATGCCCGATATGAGTACGCTGGAAGCCGATATCTGCCTTAATTATGAAACGCTGCCGAATGATGATTTGGTGCTTATCCGTTCTAAAACGGTGCCTTGCGGGTTGTTCGCCTCGCATGATTATCTTGATAAACACGGCGCGCCGAAAAGTATGGATGATATGCTTGAAAACCACCGTATTTGCGATAAATTTAACCATGAACAATATGTTGACGGCTGGAAAGATTTAATCAGCCGTGCCAAGCATGTGGTTTATCGCACCAATTCGATTTTTGCACTGCGTTCGGTTTTGGAAAAAGGCGTCGGTATCGGTATTTGTCCGCTGGCTTACGGCCATGAAAATCTGGTGCATGTGCTCAAAAACGAGTTTGGGTTCGGAATCAATATTTATATGATGGCGCATAAAGATACCAAAGATGTGCCGAGAATCAGACTGGCGCTTGATTATATCAAAGATGTCCTTGATGAAAAATATGACTAGTGCGGCAACGCTCTTTCAAGCTCCGTTTCAAACGGGGCTTTTTTTTTGCCGGGAAGGGCATTATATCTGTTTAAAAATAACAGGAGGAAAAACAGATGAAACTCACCAGTTCCGGAATTCATGACGGTATTATTGACGACCGTTTCGGCGACAAAGGCATGAACTTTATCGGCGATATGCCGTCTTATTCTCTGCCGCTGAAATTTGAAGACGCTCCGGTGGAAACCAAAACTTTTGCCGTGGTGATTGTCGACCATGATGCTATTTCGGTTTCCGGATTCAGCTGGATTCATTGGGCGGTGGCTAATATTGCCAAAAATGAGCTGCCGGAAAATGCGGCGCGGGAAGAAAGGTATCTCAATCAGGGGACAAACAGCTGGTCAAGCCCGCTGCTGGCCGAACCTCTGACGCGTATGCAGGCGGCGACCTACGGCGGTATGACGCCTCCCGACCGGCCGCATACTTATACAATCAAGGCTTATGCCCTTGACAGCACGCTGACGCTGAACCGCGGTTTTTATCTCAATGATTTATATGCGGCTATGGACGGCCATATTCTTGATAAAGCGGTTCTTACGGCAATCTACAACAACTAGTCGGGAACGCCTGAGGCATGAGTCAGCTGACGCACTGCCTCCACTTGCGGCATACAAAATTGTTACCTTGAGCGCCGTCGAAGGAATAAGGCTGAGATGTTTCGACTTCGCTCAACATGACAATAAAGGAGAATATGATAAAGCGCAGGATGATAATCTTGTTTAGTCTTTAGTAAAATAGTAGAATAAAAATCAATTCAACTTAAAAATGTATTTGCAAAATGAATTATTTTAAGATATAGTCGTTTCTGTTAAAGGTGTGGTTGACCTTTAACGGAGATTCAAAACTCCTAACACTAGCTAACCTATAACCTCCTTCTTTTTGAGGGAGCAAGAGAAATAAGTCTCCTTCATTAGAAGGAGGTCGAATAATCTGGCTGTGCTAGTGACAGTTTTGAACTCCCTCACCTTAATTAGACCTAAGGTGATTTTTTTTACCCGTATTTAACAAAATATTCAATATTAACGCATATATTTTGTTTTATATGCAGAACCTTCGCGGTTCGGGAATAATCGAAACGTTCCTTGGATATACATAACGGCGATGTCGGTATTAGAATACAAAATCTGTAATATCGACATCGTGCCGGTACCAATTCCGGCAGGCTCGACTATATCTGTCTTATGGCGGTTGTCGGGAGGACTCCATCCCTTGTGGTTGGATAGTCATTTGTTATGTATGACGAAGTTTCGAAGAATCCCGGCCGCCGCCACCCGTAAAAGTGGCGGTTTTTTTAATGACAAAACGGGAGCTGCCATGCTGCACAGTTTTATTAATGAAGCGCTTTACCCTTTTGATGAAAATCCGGAGATAACCAAACAGAAAATTATCACCCTTTTGCAACAGCAACGTGAAAAGCTGGGGTATAGTGTTGCAGAGATTTCCCGCCTGTACAGTTTTACCGAACAGGAGCTTGCTTCTCTGGAACAAGATACGCAAAGCTGGAGTGATGATTTGGTTTTTTTGCTGTTTAATGTATATTATTCTCATGATTTAATTGCTGATAAAATTGCCGCTTGTTATCAGCAGTTTTTGCAAGAGGCTGCGGCTGATGATTGATAGCTGCCGGAGTCCGAATGCGATTGATATTTATGTCGGGCAGCGCCTGAAACTGCGTCGTGAGTTGTTAGGAATTTCGCAGGTTAAGTTTTCGGCTTTGTTAGGGCTGAGTTTTCAGCAGGTGCAGAAATATGAAAAAGGGCAAACAAGAATCAGTTGCAGCCGTTTGTGGGATATTGCCAATGTGTTGGGAACGGACTGTAACTATTTTTTTGCTGATATGAGCGAGAAAATTATGCGGCAGAGCCCGCGCCATTTATTTGCGCAAAAGTCCGGTTCTGAGGAGTTTGTTCCTGTTGAAGCCGTGGTCACGGAGAAGTCTGCTGAGGTTGTTGCTGCCTATAATAAGATAAAGAATCCCAAAGTGGCGCTGAAAATATATAAATTGCTGCTCGAGCTTTCTAAGGGTGAATAGCACCCCAATAAAGCTGAGATGTTTCGGTTTCACTCAACATGACAATAACAGTTAAGACTTGTTGGTTGACAAAAATCTGGACAAATGATATGGTGCCTTTACAAATATTTAATTAAAAACACTATGATTATGAGAAAGATTTTATTTTTATGTGTGATGTTTTTAACCTTGTTACTGACATCTTGTGCCGGGCGACCGCAGCAAAGTCCTTTGGACAATACGGAACAAAAAACCGCTAAAACGTCCAGAATCAAAGATAAAATGGTCGTCAACGGTGCCTATAGCTATGCCGGAATGAGTGTCGGATATGTGTTGCTGGAAGACGGGAAAATTTTGGTTTTTTCATCAGCAACCAGAAATCCTCTTTCCGTTTCCGAGGCCGGTTTGTTATTTTCTTCCGGTGTGACACCCGGTTGTGACATTAAGACTTCCAAAAAAGAAAACAGCAATGTTGACTGTTTTGCAGTTTTTAAGGGAGCCTACAGTTACGCTTCCGTTGATGTGGTTTACATCCTTTATAAAAATGGCAAAGTCTGTCATTTCGGCAGTTATACAAAAGCCCCGTTTACGGATGAAGAGGCCAAAATCCTCCTGATGCCGATTGGCAGTTTGGTTACCTATTACGAATAACAATGATTAAAAAAATAAAAAGCCTCTCAAATGAGAGGCTTTTTGCTATTCTCTAATCAGCGGCGCCGGGTTCTTGGTCGGAACGCGCTGGTTTTTGATGAAGACATTGTCGCTGCCGTCTTTGCGGCCTTCCACAGTCAGCTGCGGATTGACAAAGTTGGTGTTGCCGCGTTCATAGAAATAAAAATCGCGGCGAATGGCGGCTTTGTCTTTGATGGACAATTCGTTCCATTCTTTTTCACTCATGCCGTAAGGATAAGTTTCTTTGGGAGTTGTGCTGAAGCAGGCCGAAACCGCCAAAACCATTCCCAACATGATTAGTTTTTTCATCGTCATATCCTCCATTTTTCTTACTGCGCTCTATTATAGCCCAACATGGTTTTTTAATCCATGATTATAATCAGTTTTCTACATATATTTTAGCAGGGCGATTCTTTTAATTAAGGGAATCTTTAGAATCAAAGTTGTATCATCGTCACCATAACGAATGCGAATCTGAGTCTCGGTTTGAGCCGGATATCGTTATATTAATTTTTGTATCAATAATATAAGGAAAGATTATATGTTGAGTTTGAAAAAAATCGGTGCCTTTACCTCAGCGGCTTTGCTGATGCTGGCAGCGTTTACAGGCAACGCCTGTGCCTCGGAAATCGACTTGAATATCCCCGTGCTCGACGTTGATTACAATATCTTTGGTTATGCTATTACCGGTTCTCAAATCTTGTTCTATGGTTTGGGAATTTGTGTATTAGGACTTATTTTCGGATGGTATGAGTTTATTAAAATCAAAAACATGCCGGCGCATAAATCTATGCTCGACGTGTCTAATTTGATTTATACCACCTGCAAAACTTATATGAAACAGCAGGCAAAACTGCTGGTTGTTTTGGAAATTTTCATTGCAGCCTGCATTTTCTACTATTTCTTTGGTTTGCAGAACACGCCGCTGCCGAAAGTTTTGACAATTCTCGGCTGGTCGCTGCTGGGTATTCTCGGTTCTTACTGTGTGGCCTGGTTCGGTATGCGTATTAATACTTATGCCAACTCCCGTACCGCCTTTGATTCCCTCAAAGGTAAAGCCTATTCGGTTATGAGCCTGCCTTTGCGCTCAGGTATGTCAATCGGCGTTATGCTGATTTGTGTTGAATTGATTTTGATGATTATCATTCTGCTGTTTGTTTCCCGCGAGAATGCCGGCGCATGCTTTATCGGTTTTGCCATTGGTGAATCTCTCGGTGCTTCGGCGTTGCGTATCTGCGGCGGTATCTTTACCAAAATTGCCGATATCGGTGCTGACCTGATGAAGATTATTTTCAAAATTGATGAAGACGATGCCCGCAACCCGGGCGTGATTGCCGACTGCGTCGGTGACAATGCCGGCGACTCTGTCGGACCTACCGCTGACGGTTTTGAAACTTACGGCGTGACCGGTGTGGCTCTCATCAGCTTTATCGTTCTCGGTGCCGGCATGATGTATATGCCGAACGGCGAACTTGCTCTGATGCAGAACGGTATTGATATTCAGGCGCGTTTGATTGTCTGGATTTTCACCATGCGTCTGTTGATGATTGTCACCTCTATGGTTTCTTACTGGCTGAACTCAAAAGTCTGCAAAGCCATTTTCGGCGAGAGAAAATCTTTCAACTTTGAAACCCCGCTGACCTCTCTGGTTTGGTTTACATCAATTATTTCCATTCTGGTTACTTTCGGCGTTTCTTATATCATGATTGGTGATATGAGTGATGACTTGTGGTGGAAACTTTCCATTATCATTTCCTGCGGTACTTTGGCTGCGGCTTTGATTCCGGAATTTACCAAAGCTTTCACTTCTTCAAAATCCAAACATGTGGCCGAAATTGTCAATGCCAGCCGCGAAGCCGGTGCTTCTCTGAACATCATCTCCGGTATTGTTGCCGGTAACTTCTCCGCTTTCTGGAACGGTTTGGTTATCGTCGGTTTGATGGCAATTGCTTATGTGACCTCAACAACAGGGCTTGATCCTTACATGGTTTATCCGACCGTGTTTGCGTTCGGTCTGGTTGCTTTCGGTATGCTCGGCATGGGCCCTGTGACGATTGCCGTTGACAGCTATGGTCCGGTAACTGATAACGCCCAGTCTGTCTTTGAGCTTTCTCAGATTGAAGAAATCAAAGGCATTGGCAAAGAGATTGAAAAAGACTACGGTTTCAAACCCGACTTTGAACAAGGCAAACAGCTGCTGGAAGAAAATGATTCTGCCGGCAATACCTTCAAAGCCACAGCAAAACCGGTCTTAATCGGTACGGCCGTTATCGGTGCGACAACCATGATTTTCTCAATCATTTTGCTGCTGAATCTGAAATTGATGCTGCTTGATCCGAATGTTCTGTTTGGTATGATTTTAGGCGGTGCGGTCATTTACTGGTTCTCCGGTGCGTCCATGCAGGCGGTTTCAACCGGTGCTTACCGTGCTGTTAACTACATCAAAGAGCATATTCATCTGGACGGCAAACAAGCTGCTTCGGAAGCTGATACCAAAAAGGTGGTCAAAATCTGCACGCAATATGCGCAGAAAGGCATGCTGAACATCTTTATTGTGATTTTCTCTTTCACAATTGCGTTCGCCTGCTTTGATGCCAACCTGTTTGCCAGCTATCTGATTTCGATTGCCATTTTCGGCCTGTTCCAAGCTCTGTTTATGGCGAATGCCGGCGGTGCCTGGGATAATGCCAAAAAAGTGGTTGAAGTCGATTTGCATGAAAAAGGTACAGACCTGCATGCGGCAACCGTTGTCGGCGATACCGTCGGCGATCCCTACAAAGACACATCTTCCGTGGCTCTGAACCCCATCATCAAGTTTACAACCCTCTTCGGTTTGTTAGCAGTTGAGATGGCAGTAGCAGCTCCACGTTGTGTTTCCTTGGGGCTTGGTATTTTCTTCTTTATCGTGGGACTGATTTTTGTTCTGAAGTCTTTCTACGGGATGAGGATAGAAACCACAAAGAACTTATAATGGCCTCCTAATACAGAAACTGCGAGTGGCGGAAAATTCACGTAGTATAATCTACGCTAAAATTTTCCGCCCTCTGGTTTCTTATTATTAGGCTCATTATAAGCCCTTTGTCACATTGTTAGCTAAACAATAAAATGCGGTGAGGTGAAAACCAAGCCGCGTTTTTATTGTTGGGTTTATAAAAATTTGGCCGGGCTTTTTTGTTGACAAAAACCGGCAATCGTTTTATTTTCTATCCCCGATAGGAACTGTCTCTTATAC